>JBEBUB010000107.1:0-7386 GCA_040393445.1 Flavobacterium beibuense | reverse complement strand
CTTGAATATCTGATAGACTTCCGTCAGTTTCAACCACAAACGATACATACACAATTACAGTTGTTTGTTTATTGATTTCATGAATTGCAAAAATTTTACCAACCATTTTATAAAAATTATCTAATCCTCCAGGAAATTCTGGTGCTTTATCAACTTGAAAAGTTTTATGAATCCCTTCATCATCACCAGTTGGGCTTCCTTCGTCAGACCCTGAAGTATTCTCAATTCCAGGATTTGTAGGCATAAACGAACCACCTTCTTGACCTTCTACGTCAACACTTCCGGTTACTAAACCTTGCACTTCATCACGAGAAAGCATTTCTTCATCGGTTGTTGTATTTTCTGTAATTGTAGCCGCCACATCCTTTTTTACATCTACAGCCGATACTTGAGTTGCTTGTTTTACAGGTAAATCTGGCTTTTTCTCAGGATATTTAATAATAAATATTTCCGGACGAATTACTTCTGGAATTGTTTCGGGAATCACTGTTGCTTCAGAATCATTAAAATGATTAGCAATCATAGGAATACTCACAAAACTCATTAACAACAAAACTCCTAAAAATAGAGCTTTGAGCATGATTTTACCACTTTCTGCACGAAGCTCATAAGCTCCGTAGGATTTGTTTCGGTTTTCAAAAACCAAATCAATCCATTCTTTTTTTGAAAAATTGATACCTGACATACTACTTTGTTTTGATGGTTAACACTAATATTTTATCAGATAACGAATTTTTAACTTCGCATATTGTAGTATTTATATAAAATTAGAAAAACCCTACTGTAATCAATAGGGTTTTCGTTGTGAATTCTATATTTTTAGGGTTAGTTCTTCCCTATTTCTTGTAATATCAATTCTTCTACTTCTTTTGAATCCCATTTTTGTTCAATATCAGGTAGTTGCATTATTTTTTGCATAATAGCATTTTGTCTATCACCCAAAGCCAGAGCATCTTTATACGGAATAGCACTAAAGGTTACCATACTATATAACGGCTGCCATAAATCAGGATGTTTGTCTGAAAAATGAGTTTCTATCTTCTTACGGAGCAAAAATTTAGCATCTGCCGTATCAGAACTCATTTCCATAAAATTGCGATAAGAAAGCTCTGCTATAGCATCAGCATTGGGTTTTCGCTCTTGTTGATAAGATTCAAAAATAGCTTTCCAATCATCTCCGAATTTCTCTATCATCTGACTCAAAATAGTGATGTCTTCAAACCCTGCATTCATCCCATGTCCGTAAAACGGAACAATAGCATGACAAGCATCGCCTATCAGGGCTACTTTGTCTTCATACGTCCAAGGGTAGCATTTCATGGTTACTAAATAACTCGTAGGATTTTTAAAGAAATCTTCTACTAATTTGGGCATTACAGCCTGAGTATCAGGAAAGTTTTTAGCAAAAAAATCAACGACATCTTCTTTGGTTTGTAGCTTTTCGAAAGAATTTTCGCCTTCAAAAGGCATAAACAAAATACAGTTAAAACTTCCGTCTAAATTAGGTAAAGCCGAAAGCATATACTTTCCTCTAGGCCAAATATGAAGCGAATTTTTGTCAATTTTATAGCTTCCGTCAGGGTTTGCCGGAATGTTTAGTTCTTTGTAACCAATCGAAAGAAATTCTTGAGAATAGTTGAACATGCTTTGTCGTTGCATACGGTGTCTCACTCTCGAGAAAGCTCCGTCTGCTCCAAAAACAATGTCATATTTTTTGTCTGTCCACTCCCCTCTTTCAGACTCGCCAATATGAAGGGTGGCCGTAGAGAGAGAAACATCCCAAATTTTTTCTTCAAAGAAAAATTCAACTCCAAATTGCTCTGCCACATCAATCATTTTTCGGTTTAGCACGCCTCTGGAGATTGAATAAATCGCTTCTCCTTCTTTTCCGTAAGGTTGAAAAGTTATTTTATCTGTTTCGGTATGAATCGCTCTTTTTTCCATCGGAATAGCAATTTCCCTGATTTGGTCTGCCACTCCTATTTCTTCTAAAGTTCTCCAACCTCTGTCTGAAACAGCCAAATTGATAGAACGACCTGAGAATTCAATGGTTCTGATATCCGGACTACGGTCATATACATGCACCTGATGTCCTTCTTTTTTTAAATAAATGGCCAGTAAAGAGCCTACTAAACCTGAGCCAACAATAGCAATATTTTTAGATTTTTGCATTTAAGAAAGGGCAAAATATGAATTACAAATATACTATTTTCTTTTTGGTATTCTTTCTCAAATCAATGTTTTTCCTTTACTATTGCTAAAATTATTGGTGTATTGGCCGTTTATCTTTTTATCTTTGTAGGAAAATTACGAACCCGTTTTGGCTAAGAAAGTCCTTATTATAACTTATTATTGGATTCCTTCCGGAGGCCCGGGAGTGCAACGTTGGTTAAAATTCGTAAAATACTTGCCTGATTTTGGGGTTGAACCTGTGGTTTATATTCCTGAAAACCCTACCTACCCTATTATTGACGAAAACCTAAATGAGGATTTTTCGAATCTGTCTGTTCTTAAACATAAAATCAAAGAACCTTATAGTTTTGCTTCGGTATTTTCGAAGAAAAAAACACAAAAAATAAGTTCCGGAATCATTCCAAAAAAGAAAAATCAATCGTTTTTGGAGCGAATGCTACTCTATATAAGGGGAAATTTCTTTATTCCTGATGCCAGAGTTTTATGGGTGAGACCATCAATCAAATTTTTAGAAAAATATATTCAAGAAAACGGAATCGAAACCATAATCACAACAGGACCACCACACAGTTTACACCTTATCGGTCTGGGATTACAGAAAAAATTAAACGTGAAATGGATTGCTGATTTTCGTGATCCTTGGACAAGTATTGTCTATCACAAAGATTTGAAACTTTCGGCGAAAGCAGATAAAAAACATAAAGAACTAGAAAAAGAGGTTTTGCAATCTGCCAATCAGATTATTGTGACTAGCCCGTCGACAAAAGCTGAATTTGAGCAAATTACGTCAAAACCAATAACCGTGATTACCAATGGTTATGATGTAGAAAAAATCGAAAAACAGACTTTGGATGCTAATTTTTCGCTAGCTCATATAGGTTCTTTTTTATCAGAAAGAAATCCGAGGATTTTATGGAAAGCCTTGAGTGAAATCATCAAAGAAAATAAAGATTTTAGCGATGATTTTGAGCTTAAACTCATCGGAATCGTTAGCGAAGAAGTTTTAGATACGATAAAGGAGTTTAAACTTGAAAGTTATATCAAGAATTTAGGCTATCTGTCTCACATCAAATCTGTAGAAGAACAACGAAAATCACAAGTTTTGTTGCTTATCGAATCTGATTCAGATCAAACTAAAGCTATAATTCCGGGAAAATTATTTGAATATATGGTCTCTAATCGACCTATTTTAGCCATAGCGAATGACGCTTCAGATATTAAAGATATTATTGTATCAACCAACACAGGAGTATTTTTTGATTACTCTGAAAAAGAACGACTTAAAGAGGTTATCTTAAACTATTACAAGCAGTATAAAGAAGGTAATCTGAAATCACACCCGATTGGTTTACAACAGTTCAGTCGGAAAAATCTTACAAAAAAACTTTCGGAATTACTATAAAAAACAAAACCCTGAATTGCTTCAGGGTTTTTATTTATATCTATATTTCAAATCGGTTATTTTTTCACTACTTTTTGAGTGGTAGTTTTTCCGTTTTGAGTAAGTTTTAGAAAATACATTCCTTTTTGTAACCCATCTGTCGAAATAACCGTTTCGCCTACAAAAGTTTTTTGTGAAACTCTTTGTCCTAAAGCATTATAAAGCTCTGCTTGTACGTTTTCAGAAGTATTGTTTGTTCCAACCACATAAATTTCTGTCTCAAACGGATTCGGATAAACCGTAAAAGAAGGTTTTTCAACAATACCATTTCTACTTAAAACCTGTACATAAGCAATGGCAGCTTGCATATTAGGTAATGGCCCGATATTTCCGGGATCTACACTCCACCCTTGTGAAATTCCGGTATCTTGTAAAACCTGAATTAATTGAGCGGAATTCAAATAATTTCCTGTAAGGGAATGATAATAAGAATTCAACACAGCCACACAAGAAGCCACAATGGGTGTTGCAGAACTAGTTCCTGAAAACATAGTGTATTGTTGGTTGAAATCACCTCCTATTTTAGCATAATCTCCGTATCCACTGCTCAGTACATCATAACCCCAACCATGAACATTCACTCTAGAGCCATACGTACTGAACCAAGTTCTATTGTGTTGCATATCTGGTGTTCCTGCTCCAACAATAATAGCTCCACTATTACCTCTATTCATATAATTGGCATAGATAGTAGCATCAAGGTTTTGATTTCCGTTTCCTGCTGCAGCTACTACAATAATGCCCAAGTCAGAAGCGGCTTTGGTTACATCCCAAATAGTTGCATCAAATTCAGCCGGAACATAGTCTTCATCTTCACCTGAAGCTCCGCCTGCTTGCATTTCATAAATCACAACATCGCCTTGTTGAGAAGCCGCTAAGGCTAAACTAACAGCATACGTTCTGTTATATCCGTATTCAACAGTATATTCTGGAAAAAGCACCATTTCTGCAGCTCCGTGTGCCAATCCTGTTACACCATAATTTCCGTTATCTGCTATGACTACTCCAAAAGTTCCTGTTCCGTGTTCGCTATAACTGCTTGTTATAGCAGAGTGAACCGTATAACCCTGAGCAATTTTTACGTTCGGATTTTGGTGAAATTCTTCGTGATTTTTATTGAATCCGTATTCAACATCTCTTATTCTAATTCCTTGCCCCGTAAGGTTCATATCCCAAGCGTATTGCATATTTACACCGGGATTTACTCCCACATAATTTTGAACAGAAAAATAGTTAGGAGTTACAGGCGGAATATCAAATGGAGGTTTAACAGGAGTTCTGCTCATAAACTCACAATATCTAATCTCAGGAAACAATCTCATTTCCTTCGCCAATAGCTGTAAGTCATTATCTGTCAACTCTTCAGATGTAACTCGATAAATGTTTTGTAGATTTTTTATAGCAATATCATCTCCTGAAATTCGAAGTGCTTCGCTTTCCATTTCTCTAAATTTTTCTTCCGTTATCGGAATCGCTTTTTCGGTTGAAAGGTCAAAAGATGTAAGGATGGCTTGTGCTCTTACAGAGGGTACATCTGCATAAAAAGCGACATATAAATCAGAGGTTCTTTGTGTGTCTTGAGCCGAGCTCACAAATAAACTCCCGAGAGCCAGAAAGATAAAAAATTTTCTCATAAGATTGGTTGTAAATATGGAAGTAAAAGTATAAAATAATTTTCTATTCCAAATCTTTTTTATACTTTCGTGACTTAAAAAAACGATGCAGTTCAGACATCCGGAAATCCTGTACTTTCTTTTTTTATTGGCAATTCCTGTCATTGTTCACCTTTTTCAACTCAGAAAATTTAAAAAAGAATATTTTACTAACGTAAAATTTCTACAGGAACTCGATATCAAAACTCGAAAAAGCTCTCAAATCAAAAAATGGCTGTTGCTTTTTACTCGTCTTTTATTGCTCAGCTTCATTATTTTAGCCTTTGCTCAACCCTATTTTAAAGCAAAAAACGCCACAGACAAAAACGCCAAACTCTACGTTGTTTTAGACAATTCTCATTCGATGCAAGCCGTAGGCAAACAAGGCGAAATCTTAAAGCGTTCGGTTCAGGATTTACTTCAAAATATTAATGAAAATCAAACTTTTACGTTACTAACAAACGATAATTCGTTTTATGATTCTGATATAAAATCAGTTGAGAAAGATTTACAGAATTTAGGCTTTAGCCCAAATAAATTCTCTCTCGAAAATCAACTCTTACGGATAAAATCACATAAGACCAATCAAGATGAAAACATATTAGTAATCACAGATGGACTTTCTTTGCAAGCCAATGATTTGGAGGCTTTAAAAGACTATCCGAATCTTGTTTTTCATTTGCCAAAAGCAGAAAACAGATATAACGCTTCGGTTGATAGTGTTTATGTGGAAGAAGATTCCGATGAGTTTTATAAACTAAAAGTATTAATTTCTGAATACGGAACTCAAAAAAATCCGATTTCTGTGGCTTTATATAACCAAAAAGAGCCTGTTGCCAAAACGGTGATTTCTGAAGGTGAAAAAGAAATCACATTCAGTATTCCCAAAGAAAATTTCAACGGATTTGTGCAAATTGAAGACAACGCTCTGGAATATGACAACACCTATTTTTTCAGCCTCACAAAACCTGAGAAAATAAACGTGATGAGCATCAGCGAAAGCACTACCAGTAATTTTCTTTCCAGAATTTATACTGATGAAGAATTTGCTTACACCCATTTCGAAATCCGTACTTTAGATTATAACACTATTGAAAATCAAGATGTTGTTATTCTTAACGAATTGAGCGAAATTCCTCAAGCTCTTATGGTTACACTAAAGAGTTTTGTTGAGAATTCCGGAAATGTAATTGTGATTCCTTCGGAGAAAAACTCAATTCGCAATCTGAATGAGTTTATGGTTCAGTTTGGGAATATGCAATTTCAAAGTGCTGAAAACCTAAAGAAACTCGTTACTAAAATCAGTTTTGAACATCCGGTTTTTAGAAATGTATTTGAGCGAAGAACCGATAATTTTCAGTATCCTAGTGTAGAAAAATCATTCGGTTTAAAAGGGAACTTCCCTCCCATTCTTTCGTTTGAAGACGGCAGCCCGTTTCTGTCTGAAATAAAAACTCAAAATAATGCTGTTTTTGTGTTTTCGGCTTCTTTGAACAAAGATAATACGAACTTTACGAACTCTCCTTTGGTTGTTCTGAGTTTCTATAATATGGCTAGAAACCAAAATAACAGTAGGGTTCAGAGTCGATTTATTGGTAGTGAAGAACCGTTTTTTGTAGAAGCAAATCTTTCGAAAGAAGAACTTATTACGCTTAAAAACGAAAATGAAGAATTTATACCTTTGCAGCAAATTTTCAACCGTAAAGTAAAACTTACTTTCAACGATTTTCCGAGAACCTCAGGTGTTTTTGGAGTGTATAAAAACTCAGAAATCATCACTCATTTAGGTTTTAATTATAATCGTACGGAAAGCGATGTTACGGTTAACAACGCTGATGTTTTAAGCGATTTTAAACAACAAAATATAGCTCAGTTTTTTGATGAGTATCAAACCGGCCGAACAGACAATGACCTTTGGAGGTTTTTGATTGGTCTGGCTTTGTTGTTTGTCGCTATCGAAATACTGATACAAAAATTCGTAAAATAACACACACAACTATGAAAGCCCTTATAAAACAAGCTGTTGTAATTGATTCTCGAAGCCAATTTCACAATCAAAAAGTGGATATAAAAATCGAGAACGGAACCATTACAGAAATT
>JBEBUB010000106.1:0-7552 GCA_040393445.1 Flavobacterium beibuense | reverse complement strand
GGCGATGACCCAAATGATTCTTCAGGTTCTATCAAATATCTTCGATTAGAATATACAGGCTATGCTTATAACTCTGAAAAAGAATTCAACGGATTATCGATGTTTGGTGTAGGAAACGGAACCACTATTGAATACGTTCAGTCTTATGAAGGTTCAGACGATGCTTTCGAATGGTTTGGCGGAACCGTAAATGCAAAATATCTGGTTGCTTTCAACGGTTCTGATTCTGTAGGAGACGATATGTTTGACTGGACCGAAGGATGGAGCGGAACAGGAGAATATTGGTACGGAAAAAGAACCAATGCAGGAAACCGAGGTATCGAAGCAGACAACAATTCAAATAACCACATGGCTACTCCTATCTCAAACCCGACGATTAAAAACATTACGCTTATCGGAGCAGGAGATTCAGGTTCAGAACCTCAAGCTATCAAATTAAGAGTCGGAACCAAAGCTCAATTTGATAATGTTGTCTTGAGCAATTGGAAAACCGGATTCGATATTCAACATGACGAAAGTGTAGGTTATGTTTCAAACGGAGAACTAAAAGCAATCAATGTAAGATTTGATAACATTACAACCAAAGCAACAGGTAAAGACACGGCTGGAAATTCAGTTGATGTAACCAATGTTTATACAGAGAACAACAATGCTATGGGGGCAGGAAACGGAGCAGGAGTTCCTTCATGGACAAATGGCTGGACAAAAGGTCTATAAAAACCAAGAGTTAGTTAATATTATAAAGCCTTATTTTCGATCGAAAATAAGGCTTTTAATCATTTATAAAATAAGAAAACAGACAAAAAACCTCCTCTGTTTAAAAAAAAATGTATTTTTGCGTAACATTATCTGTTGATAACAGACAGATAGAGAAGAAGAGTTTTTAATCAATTTAATCATTATGAAAAAGACAATAATGGCTTTGGGTGCTTTTGCACTTATGGGAAATGTCGTTTCTGCTCAAAACGTGGTTTTTGAGGAGTACACCCTTGACAACGGTCTTCACGTGATCTTGCATCAGGATAAATCAGCTCCTGTTGTTATTACTTCGGTAATGTATCATGTAGGAGCAAAAGACGAACATCCGGAAAGAACCGGCTTTGCACACTTTTTTGAACACCTTCTTTTTGAAGGAACTCAAAACATCGCTCGAGGAGAATGGTTCAAAATAGTTACTGCAAACGGAGGTACAAACAATGCCAATACTACAGACGATAGAACTTACTATTATGAAGTTTTTCCTTCAAATAACTTACAATTAGGATTATGGATGGAATCTGAAAGACTTGTACATCCTGTAATCAACCAAATTGGTGTTGACACTCAAAATGAGGTAGTTAAAGAAGAAAAACGTTTAAGAGTAGATAACCAACCTTATGGAAATTTACTTTTAGCCATTAAACAAAACTTGTTCAAAAAACACCCTTACCGTTGGGCAACTATCGGTTCTATGGAGCATCTTGATGCTGCAACGTTAGAAGAATTTCAAGCATTCAACGAAAAATTCTACTCTCCTAATAATGCAGTTTTAGTCGTTGCAGGAGACTTTGAATTTGAGCAAGCTAATAAATGGATTAAAGACTATTTCGGAACTATTCCTAGAGGCCCTGAAGTAAAACGTGAAACTTTTGTTGAAGACCCAATTACAGAGCAGTTTAAAACTACTTGGGAAGACCCTAACATCCAAATCCCGATGATGATTGCTGCTTACAGAACTCCATCTATGAAAACCAGAGATGCGAGAATTCTTGATATGATTTCAACTTATCTTTCTGGAGGAAAATCATCTGTTTTATACAAAAAAATCGTTGATACTCAGAAAAAAGCTCTAGAAATTGGCGCCTTCTCATACAGTCAAGAAGATTACGGTTCTTATATCATCTACGGTTTGCCAATGGGTGAGAACACTCTTGAAGACTTATTGGCCGAAGTTGATGTAGAGATTGCAAAAATGCAAAAAGACCTTATCTCTGAAAGAGATTTTCAAAAACTACAAAACATCTATGAA
The DNA here is from genome assembly GCA_040393445.1 of Flavobacterium beibuense. GTDB lineage: Bacteria > Bacteroidota > Bacteroidia > Flavobacteriales > Flavobacteriaceae > Flavobacterium > Flavobacterium beibuense_B. Next base: position 5,544 of record JBEBUB010000106.1, on the reverse strand, counting down.
AACCAATACGTAAGTGCCAACTCAAGTATAGAAGGAATTGCTCACAGTTTGGCTGAATATTATTTACTTTATGGAGATGTGAACCTTATCAACACAGAAATCGATATTTATCGTTCGATTACTCGTGAAGAAATGAGAGAAGTAGCAAAAAAATACCTTAATCCTAACCAGAGAATAGTAGTAGATTATCTTCCTGCAAAAGAAACATCACAAAACTAAAAAGAGAATTACGATGAAAAAAATAGCAACAATAGCATTAGGGTTATTTATAACCTTTTCTATGCAAGCACAGGTAGATCGCTCTCAGCCTAAACCGGGACCGGCTCCAAAAATTAATATCGGAAAACCACAAACTTTTCAACTCCCTAACGGGCTTACGGTTATGGTGGTTGAAAATCATAAATTACCAAGAGTTACAGCTTCTCTTACCATTGATAATGCACCGTATGCAGAAGGTGTTCAAGCAGGACTTTCTGGAGTTACAGGAAGCCTTATGGGTAACGGAACTAGCAAAATTTCAAAAGACGCATACAACGAAGAAGTTGACTTCTACGGAGCTTCTTTGAGTCTTTATGCAAGCGGTGGATATGCTAGCTCACTTACAAAATATTTCCCTAGAGTTCTTGAATTAATGGCTTTGGGAGCTACAGACCCTTTGTTTACTCAAGAAGAATTTGACAAAGAAATTGCAAAATCTATCGAAGGTTTAAAAGCGGACGAAAAAAGCGTTACTAGTGCTGCTGCTAGAGTTACAAACGTGTTGGCTTACGGAAAAAACCATCCAAATGGTGAGTTTGTTACAGAAGAAACACTAAAAAACATCACTCTTGCAGACGTAAAACAACATTATGCTAATTTCTTCTCTCCGAACAATGCTTATATGATCATCACCGGAGATATCAAATTTAACGATGCTAAGAAATTAATAGAGAAACATTTCGGTAAATGGAAAAAAGGAAATTCTCCGAAAATTGATTATCCGGATCCAAAAGATGTTCAATATACACAAATCAACTTTGTGGATATGCCGAATGCAGTTCAGTCAGAGATTTCACTTATCAACATGAACAAACTTAGAATGACCGATAAAGATTATTTTGCGGTAATTCTAGCTAACCAAATCTTGGGTGGTGACTTCAACTCTTATTTGAACATGAATCTTCGTGAGGCTCACGGATGGACATACGGAGCTCGTTCTAGCATAGGACCAACTCGTTACATCTCTACTTTTAGAGCTTCTTCTTCTGTTCGTAATTCAGTTACTGACAGTGCTGTGGTTGAGTTCTTAAAAGAAATCAAAAAAATCCGTGAAGAAAAAGTTGACGAAGAAACCTTGGCTAACGTAAAAGCTGGATATATCGGAAACTTCGTAATGCAAATCGAGAAACCACAAACTATTGCTCGTTATGCTTTGAATACGAAATTATATAACCTTCCTGATAACTTCTACGAAAACTTTATCGCTAATATCAATGCTGTTACAGCAGACGATATCTTAAGAGTATCTAACAAATATTTCTCTTATGACAACTCTAGAATCGTAGTTGTAGGAAAAGGAAGCGAAGTAATTGCTCCGCTTGAAAAATTAGGTATTCCGATGTTCTATTTCGACAAATACGGAAACCCAACTGACAAGCCACAAGCAAAAGCTGTTGACCCTAGCATTACTCCAAAAGTAGTTCTTGATAAATTTGTTGCTGCTATTGGTGGTGCAGATGCTGTGAAAAACGTAAAAACTATCAGTATGAAAGGTAGTGCAACTGTTCCTGGTGCTCCGGCTCCTGTGTCAATCGTTATGAAAAAAGCAGACGGTAAATTCTACCAAGATATCTCTATCGAAGGAATGGGTTCACTTAGCAAACAAGTAATCAACGGAGACAAAGGTTATGTAAGCGGACAAGGCGGAAAACAAGAATTCACAGCTGAAGAACTTAAGGATTCAAAAGCTGAAGCTGTTCCTTTTGCAGAAACTTATTTAGCTACTTTAACAGATTTAGTAGTTGAATCTATCGAAGCTGTTGACGGAAACGATGCTTATGTTCTTAAATCTGGTAAAAGCAAATATTACTATGATGTAGCTACAGGTCTTAAAGTAGCTGAATCTCAAGAGCAAGAGCAAATGGGACAAAAATTCACTACAATGACTTACTATAAAGATTATAGAGAAGTTAAAGGTGTGAAAATTCCTTTCAACATGGTTCAAAACGTTGGTTTCGATCTAGATGTGAAATTCACTGACATCAAAGTAAACGAAGATGTTACTGATGCAGATTTCAAATAATAAACCTCAATAGGTCATAAACTTAAAACCTCACAAGAATCAAAAACTTGTGAGGTTTTTTCTTTTAAAAACTAATGTTTAAAGCCTTGTGGCTAAGAACTAAAAATTCTACCTTTGCACCTTTCTAAAAAACAACAACACAACAACACAACAACATGAATGCAACTAAAAAAATTCAGTCTGCACTGATTTCGGTTTTCTCTAAAGACGGTTTAGAACCGATTGTAAAAAAACTACACGAACTTAACGTTACTCTTTACTCAACCGGTGGAACCGAAGATTTCATCAAAGGGTTAGGTATTCCGGTAGTTCCTGTAGAATCTGTAACTGATTACCCATCTATTTTGGGAGGAAGAGTAAAAACCTTGCATCCGAAAGTCTTTGGAGGAATCTTGAACCGTCAAGATAACTCTTCAGACGTTCAACAAATGCAAGAGTATAACATTCCTCAAATTGATTTGGTAATTGTGGATTTATATCCGTTCGAAAAAACCGTAGCTTCAGGAGCTTCTGAGGCAGACATCATCGAGAAAATCGACATAGGTGGAATTTCACTTATCAGAGCAGGTGCAAAGAATTTTAAAGACACAGTTATCATTTCTTCTGTTGACCAATATGTTGGTTTCCTTAGCCTATTGAACGAAAAAAGCGGAGAAACTTCGCTTGAAGACAGAAGAACATTCGCAACCTACGCTTTTCATATTTCGTCTAACTACGACACAGCAATTTTCAACTATTTCAACGCTGATGATTCTTTCTTGAAAATCAGTCAAACGGGCGGAAAACAACTTCGTTACGGAGAAAACCCTCACCAAAAAGGATTCTTCTTCGGAGATTTTGATGCTATGTTTGATGTGCTACACGGAAAAGAGCTTTCATACAACAACCTTTTAGATGTTGATGCTGCTGTTACATTAATTTCAGAATTCAAAAACGATAACCCGACTTTTGCGATCCTAAAACACAATAATGCTTGCGGATTAGCAACCAGAAATACACTCAAAGAAGCTTATTTAGAGGCGCTGGCTGGTGACCCAACTTCTGCTTTTGGAGGAGTTTTGATTGCGAATGCTAATCTTGATAAAGCTACAGCAGAAGAAGTAAACAAACTTTTCTGTGAAGTAGTTATCGCTCCAAGTTATGATGCAGAAGCTATCGAAATCTTGAAAGAAAAGAAAAACCGAATCATTTTGGTGCAAAAACCTGTAGAGCTTGCTACGACTCAAGTTCGCACGGCTCTCAACGGATTTTTGGTTCAAACCAAAGACAATATCACAGACAGCAAAGATATGCTGACAACGGTGACAACACTCTCTCCAACAGAGCAAGAAATTGCCGATTTGTTGTTTGCTTCAAAATTGTGTAAAAACACAAAATCAAATACTATTGTTTTGGCTAAAAACGGTCAATTAATTGCTTCCGGAACCGGACAAACTTCAAGAGTGGATGCTTTACGTCAAGCTATCGAAAAAGCTCAAAGTTTCGGTTTTGACTTGAATGGAGCTGTAATGGCTAGTGATGCTTTCTTCCCTTTCCCTGATTGTGTGGAGATTGCTAACAACGTAGGGGTTAAAGCCGTAATTCAACCCGGAGGATCTATCAAAGACCAATTGAGTATTGATTTTTGTAATGAAAACTTAATGAAAATGGTCTTCACAGGAGTAAGACACTTCAAACACTAATAAACCTTGATTTTTCATATTAAAAAAAATCCCATTTCGTTATGAAATGGGATTTTTGTTTATGGTCTATAAAAGTTATTGCTTCACGATTCTTATCGTTTTGCTAGTGTTCCCGATAGTTACTTTTACCAAATAATTTCCTTTTGATAATCCGCTCATATCAATGGTCGAACTTTCAGTAAACTCTTGGATTTTCTGACCTAGCATATTATAAATCACAACCGAATCGATTTTTTGGTCTGTTGTATTCAAATACAACAAATCTGTCACAGGATTCGGATAATAGCTAAACACAGCACCTCCGAAGTCTATAGTGCTTAAAACTTCTGTAACGGTGATAGCTAATGCTGTACTTTCGCAATATTCGTTGGTTGCGGTAACATAATAAGTGGTTCCGTCAACAAGAGCAGTAGTTTCGTCTAACTCTTCTGTCAACTCTTCGTCTGCATACCATATTAATCCCTCTCCCATTACCTCAAGGTCTGCCAAAGTCTCTCCGGAGTTGAATTCTTGTGTTGCTTCCCCTTCCGGAGCCGCAAAATCAAAACAAATGTCCGTTACAGTGATAGCTAGAGCCACACTTTGGCAATTTTCATTAGTGCTAACCACATAATAAATCATTCCGTGCTCAAGTTGTGTAGAGTCTTCTAATTCATCCTCCAAATCAGAATCTGCATACCAAATCAAACCTTCACCTGTAACTTCTAAATCAGCTAGAGTTTGACCGGAATAGAAATCTTGTTCTGCTGCTGCAGATGGAGCCTCAAACCCAAAACAAATATCGGTTACTGTAATAGCTAAAGCCGTACTTTGACAAACTTCTTCTGTACTGATAACATAATAAGTAGCTCCATGCTCAAGAAGTGTAGAATCTTCTAATTCTTCTTCCAAATCAGCATCAGCATACCAAACCAAACCTTGACCGGTAACCTCAAGATCAGCTAAAGTTTGTCCTGAACCAAACTCTTGTGCTACATCACCCGTCGGAGCAGGAATTACATCACATAAAACGTTTACTGTGATATCTACAGCTTGGCCATAAGAACCCTCTATAAATCCCCAAAAATCATAACTAATATAACAAGGGTCCATAATTAAATAAATCTCATCATCTGGAGCTGTATAAGTTTTAGTAATTCTAGCCCGAGTACTTCCGAATTGAGCATTGGCCGGAACAGCAATAGTTGCTGTTGCACTTTGAGAGTCATATCCTGAAGAATTGCTAATCATTCCTATATAATACACTTCTCCTGGATCATTCAGAATTCCATTCTGATTCCAATCTACAAACACCACAAATTCATTGTCCCAATTTCCATGTGTATTTCCTTTTAGAGAAATGGAATAAGATTCTCCTCTTTCTACTTCTACAAATACATTTGTGTGATTTACTAAAATGTCTGTGGTATTCGTATTCGTAAAAGGTATTCCCTCAAACGTGATGGTTGTAATTTCTTCAACATCCCAATAATCCTCATTAATTTCACAATAAGGAGAAGGGAATTGAGCAAAACAATTGTAGGATAAAATCAATCCTAAGACCAGGGCATACAGATAATTTTTTCTCATAATTTTTTTAAT
>JBEBUB010000105.1:0-7556 GCA_040393445.1 Flavobacterium beibuense | reverse complement strand
GTAAAAGAATTACTAGAAGCAGGTGTTCACTTCGGACACATGACTAGAAAATGGAATCCGAACATGGCTCCTTATATCTATATGGAGAAAAACGGAATCCATATCATCAACTTATACAAAACTGCAGCTAAGATTGAAGAGGCTAATGAAGCTCTTAAAAAAATCGCTGCATCTGGTAGAAAAGTACTTTTCGTTGCTACCAAAAAACAAGCAAAAGATATCGTTGCTGAAAAAGCAAAAGCAGCTAACCAACCATACATCACTGAAAGATGGCCAGGTGGTATGCTTACTAACTTCGTTACTATCCGTAAAGCTGTTAAAAAAATGGCTTCTATCGATAGAATGAAAAAAGACGGAACTTTTGACACTCTATCTAAAAAAGAAAAACTTCAGGTTGAACGTCTTCGCGCAAAATTAGAGAAGAACTTAGGTTCTATCGCTGATATGACAAGACTTCCTGCTGCTCTTTTTGTGGTTGATATTATGGCTGAACACATCGCAGTAAAAGAAGCTCAAAAATTAAACATTCCGGTTTTCGCAATGGTTGATACTAACTCTGATCCTCGTGAGGTAGATTATGTTATCCCTGCAAATGATGATGCTTCTAAATCTATTGAGAAAATTTTATCATTAGTTACTTCTGCTATTACTGAAGGACTTTCTGAAAAAGGAAGTGATAAAGAAATGGAACCTGAAACTGAAACAGAAGATGTTGCAGTTGAAGCGGTAAAAGAAGGAACTTCATCAGAAGAATAAAAATAACTTTATCATAAAATCGTTGTGCAGATTTGTGGTTATTTTTATCACCTAAATCTCACAACGATTTTTTTTAAGTAGAAAATTAATAAATAAAAATAAAAAAATTATGGCAAATATAACTGCTGCAGACGTAAATAAATTAAGACAAATCACAGGTGCCGGAATGATGGATTGCAAAAAAGCACTTGTTGAAGCTGAAGGAGATTTCGACAAAGCTATTGAAATCCTTCGTAAAAAAGGACAAAAAGTAGCTGCTAACCGTTCTGACAGAGAATCTACAGAAGGTGCGGCTATTGCTTTTGTAAATGCAGACAAAACTCAAGGAGTTGTTATCACTCTTAACTGTGAGACTGACTTCGTAGGTAAAAACGAAGGTTTCGTTGCTCTAGCTCACCAAATGGCTGAGAAAGCAATCAACTTCGCTACTAAAGAAGAATTCTTAGCTTCTGATTTCGGAGGTATGACAGTTGCTGACAAACTTATCGAGCAAACAGGAGTTATCGGAGAAAAAATCGAAATCGGTTCTTTCGAGAAACTAGAAGGAGCTTTCATCGGAAGCTACATCCACGCTGGAAACAAAATTGCTGTTATCACTGCACTTTCTGCTAACGTTGAAGGAGCTGACGAAGCTGCTAAAAACGTAGCGATGCAAGCTGCTGCTATGAACCCAATTTCTCTTGATGAGGCTGGTGTTGACCAATCTATCATCGACAAAGAAATCGAAATTGCAAAAGAGCAACTAAGAGCAGAAGGAAAACCTGAAGCTATGCTTGACAATATTGCAAAAGGAAAAATCCAACGTTTCTACAAAGACAACACTTTAATCAACCAAGACTATATTAAAGATGGTTCTATGAGTGTTTCTAAATATATAGATTCTATTTCTAAAGGATTAACTATTACAGGATTCAAAAGAGTTGCTTTAGGGTAATCTTTTTTAAATCTTTACACAATAAAAAAGCGACTGAAATTCAGTCGCTTTTTTTGTATCACATCACTACGCAATCTATACCACAAATCAAAAACATCAAAAGGATTGCCAGTGTGCTTTGTTTTTACTACTTTCGAAAAAAATTACAAAATGAAGAATTTATTAAAATTATTTTCTTTCTTCGGATTTATTTTCTTTTTTAATTTCACTATTGCACAAAAAAATAGTTATACCACAGCAAATATACCGAAAGAATTAACAGACAACTCGAATTTAGTTTTCAGAGAACTGAACAAAGAAATAATAATCTCCTCTCAAAAGTCTGTAACTAGCAAAGAGAAAGTAGTTTTGACGGTTCTTAATGAACAAGGTTGGAATGCAACACAACTCGGAGAGTTTTATGACAACAGCACAAAAGTAAAATCGATTGAAGCCGTAATATATGATGCTCAAGGCAAAGAAATAAAAAAATTCAAACAGAAAGATTTTAAAGACATCAGCCTAGCAGACGGATTTTCGGTTTACACAGACAATAGATTGGTCTATTTAGAGTATGTCCCATTGAAATATCCATTTACTATAGTTTACGAAAGTCAGACCGAAAGCTCTAATACGGCTTTTATCCCACAATGGAATCTATTGACAAGTTATCATTCTAGTATCGAAAACACCTCAATACTAGTTACTTATCCTCCTGACTTAGGATTTCGTTATAAAGAATACAACTTTGATTTATATGATATAAAAAAGACAAAAACTCCGAATTCTGTCAGTTTTTCTGCAACCAATATCCCCGCTTTAAAATATGAGGATTATGCTCCTAATATAAAAAAACTCACACCACATATAAAATTCGCTTTGAATAAATTCCACCTAGAAGGAGTAAAAGGAGAAGCAACTTCGTGGGAAGAATTAGGAAATTGGATGAATACTGATTTATTAGCCAAAACCAATGAACTACCCGAAAGCACTAAAAAAGCAATTAGAGATTTAGTCAAAGACCATACAGATCCTATTGAAAAGGCAAAATTAGTCTATCAATATGTGCAAGATAAAACCCGATATGTAAGTATTCAACTCGGAATCGGAGGCTGGAAACCCATGCTTGCTAAAGATGTAGATAGACTTGGTTACGGAGATTGTAAAGCACTGACAAACTACACAAAAGCTCTTTTGGAAAGCGTTGATGTTCCGTCATATTACACTGTAATTTACAGCAACCATGACAAACAAAGTATGACTGAAGATTTTGTCTCCATGCAAGGTAATCACATTATTTTGGCTCTTCCTGACGGAGACAACATGAATTGGTTAGAGTGTACTAGCCAAATTACTCCTTTTAACTTCTTAGGCAACAGCACAGATGACCGATTGGCTTTGGTAATCAAACCCGAAGGAGGAAAGCTTTTAAGAACACACATTTATGACACACCCAAAAACATACAATTCTCAAAAGCAGAATATACAATCAATGAATCCGGAAAACTGATTGCTAACATTGATATAAAAACCAAAGGAATTCAATATGACAACCGTTTTTATTTAGACAGACAGTCAAAAGAGGATTTGAAAAAACATTATAAAGATTACTTTTACATCATAAACAATCTTGCTATAAAAGACATTAAACTCAATAACGATAAAAATCAAATTGAATTTACTGAAAAAATTGTTCTTGAAGCTGAAAATTATGCTCAACAGAGTGGAGACAGATTAATTTTTGCCATCAATCCGTTTAACCAATATTCAAAAATTCCGCAACGTTATCGAAACAGACAAAATCCGTTTGAGATCAAAAGAGGATTTACTGATCAAGATGAGTTCACCGTATCTTTACCTGATGGTTTTAACATAGAGGCATTACCTGAAAACATTGAAATTAATTCGAAATTCGGAACTTATAAATTAGAAGTTTCCTTACAAGAAAACGTTTTAACTTATAAACGAAATTTGATTACTTATGAAGGAAGCTATTCAAAAGAAGAATATGAAGAGTTTCGAAATTTTAGAGAACAAATTGCTCGCAACGACAACGCTAAAGTTGTTCTAATAAAAAAATAACCAACCAATATAACTTATCATGTTCACTAAAAAACTTATTATCCTTTTACTTTGTTGTATAACTTTTTTTTCTCAAGCTCAAGATTTCAGATTGGGAAAAGTTTCCAAAGCAGAACTTGAAGAAAATTTCCATCCGGCAGACACTTCGGCTGTGGCAGCCATTTTATACAAAAAAGGAAATACACGTTTTGAACTAGATAGCGAAACGGAATTCATTCTAGTTACTGAAGTTGAAGTACGTATAAAAATCTACAAAAAAGAAGGCTTAGATTATGCAAATTTCTCGATGCCCTACTACACCGGAGGAAAAAAAGAAACGCTAATTTTTGATGATGCAGCTACTTTTAATCTGGTAAACGGAAAAATCGAACGAACCAAATTAAAAAAAGAAGGTGAATTTGAAGAGAAAGTCAGTGAGAATTGGAGTCAGAAAAAAATTGTGCTACCTAACGTAAAAGAAGGCTCTGTGGTCGAATTCAAATATGTTCATAAAACACCTTATCTGAGTTCTATTCCTGATTGGTATTTTCAGTATGAGATTCCGGTAAACAATATAGATTATAGCGTGTATATCCCACAGTATTACATCTACAGAACTTCATTAAATTCTACAGATATTGAGATAAAACAAGAAACAAAACCCATTCAAAAAGGTGTTACAACAGCCGCAACTACAAGCTACGGAACAAGAAATGTGGGTTCAACACAATCTGGAAGTATCAATTATAACGAAATAAGAACTTTTTATTCTGCAAAGAATCTTCCTGCCTTAAAACAAGAAGAATTCGTGAATAACATAAAGAATTATGTAGCTTCAGTAAAACACAATTTAGTTCGAATTCAATATCCAAACAATCAAAAAGATTTTTCTATTTCGTGGGAAGACCTTGCTAAAACCATTTATGACAATTCTGATTTCGGAAAAGAACTCAACCAAAAATCGTATTTCGAAGACGATTTAAACCAAATTCTAACCACAGGAATGTCAAGAGACGAGAAGATTAATACGATTTTCGATTTTGTGAAAAACAAAATGGTTTGGAATGAATATTATGGATATTACTGTAGAGATGGAGTAAAAAAAGCCTATAAAAACAAATCCGGAAACGTAGCTGAGATTAACTTGATGCTTACTGCCATGCTTCGTCATGCCGGGTTGAATGCAAATCCTGTGTTAGTGAGCACCAGAAGCAACGGTATAGCAATTTTCCCAAACACCAGTGCTTTTGATTATGTTATTGCTGCAGTCGAGACAGAAAACGATATCATTCTTTTGGATGCTACTTCTAAATTTTCGTCACCAAACATCATCCCGATTAGAACTTTAAACTGGATGGGGAGGCTTATTCGTGAAGATAAAACCACTACCGAAGTTGATTTGATGCCTAAAATGATATCCAGAGATGTTATATCGCTGATGGGGAAAATGGAAGAAACCGGAGAAATTTCAGCAAAAATGCGAAGAACTCTTTTTGACTATAATGCTTATGTGTTTAGAGAAAATTACAACAATATTTCAGAAGATACTTACCTCGAAAATTTAGAAAAAAGAAATTCCGGAATTGAAATCGAAAACGATTATCAACGTTCTAATTTCGAAGATCTTTCAAAACCTGTAACGGAGAATTTTTCTTTCAAACACAACAATTCTGTTGACATTATTGGTGATAAAATGTATTTTTCACCGATGTGGTTTTTCAAACGTACGAAAAATCCGTTTGTGCAAGAAGAAAGAAAATATCCGATAGATTTTGTATTTCCTCATCACGATAAATACAACTTAAGCTACACCATTCCGGAGGGTTACCAAATAGAATCTATTCCGGAATCTATACATTTAGTTTTCCAAAACAATGTGGGTAGCTTTAAATTTCTTATCAGCAATACGGAAACTCAGATTCAATTGGTCGTAGATTTCACAATAAATACAGCTATAGTGTCTGAATTACATTATGCTGAGCTTAAAGAATTTTTCAGAAAAATGGTGGAAAAACAAAACGAAAAAGTTGTTTTAAAGAAAATATGAATCTAAGACTTTCGCATTTATCAAAACCGAAAAAAGCTCACATCACCATTTCAGGCTCAAAGTCTGAAACAAATAGATTATTGCTTTTACAGGCACTTTTTCCTGAAATATCCATAGAGAACATTTCAGATTCTGATGATTCGGTTTTGATGCAAAAAGCCTTAGAAAATTCTGAAACCATTATCAACATTCATCATTCAGGAACAGCAATGCGATTCTTGACAGCTTATTTTTCGATTCAAGAAAACAGAGAAGTCATACTCACAGGCTCTAGCCGAATGAAAGAGCGACCTATCGGAATTTTGGTTGAAGCGTTGAAAAGCCTGGGGGCTACAATAGAATATTTGGAGAATCCAGGATTTCCTCCTTTGAAAATTATCGGAAAAGAATTGACAAATAATAAAATTTCGATTTCAGCTCAGGTGAGTAGTCAATATATTTCTGCTTTGATGCTGATTGCTCCAAAACTCCCAAACGGACTCGAAATTACACTCAAAGACAACATCACTTCCAGACCTTATATTGAGATGACATTGGCTTTGCTGAATCAACTCGGAATTAAAACGTCATTTGTTGGAAACATTATCAAAATCAGCTCAAAATCCAACGTTCAACCTATAAAATTTATAGTAGAGAGCGATTGGAGCAGTGCTTCTTATTATTATTCAATTGTTGCTTTGTCTGAGGTTGGAACAGAAATTACTTTGTCTTCTTTCAAAGAAAATAGTCTTCAAGCCGACAAAGTTTTAGTTGACATTTATAAAGATTTAGGGGTAGATACAACATTTGAAAACACCTCGATTATATTAAAAAAATATAGACCTCATACTTCAAAAAACATAGTTTTAGACTTAACGAATTCTCCCGACATTGCTCAGACTATTACAGTAACTTGTTTTGGTTTAGGAATCAGTTGTGAGTTAAACGGACTTCATACTTTAAAAATTAAAGAAACAGATAGACTCACAGCTCTGAAAAACGAAATCGAAAAACTAGGCGGAAAACTAAAAATCACAGGGGATTCTTTGACTTTGGAAAACAACTCAATGATTCTTGATTCTGCCACCATTGCAACCTATCAAGATCATAGAATGGCTATGGCTTTTGCTCCGCTTGCCTTAAAAACCAATTTGATTATTGAAGAAGCAGAAGTCGTGTCAAAATCCTATCCTAATTTTTGGGAAGATTTAAAAAAACTTGGTTTTCGGATAAGCGAAATATAACTATATTTGCACCATTCAAGACAAACTTAGCTATGAAATACAAAAGAATCCTCCTAAAATTAAGTGGAGAAGCTCTTATGGGAGACAGACAATACGGAATTGACCCAAAAAAACTTTCTGATTATGCAGATGAAATCAAAAAAGTTCATGATAAAGGAGTCGAAATTGCCATTGTAATAGGAGGAGGAAATATCTTTAGAGGCGTATCAGGAGCAAGCAACGGAATGGATAGAGTGCAAGGTGATTATATGGGAATGCTCGCTACAATCATCAACGGAATGGCGCTTCAAGGAGCTTTGGAAGAAAAAGGAATGTTCTCAAGATTACAAACCGCTCTAAAGGTTGAAGCTATTGCAGAACCTTACATCAAACGTAGAGCTGTAAGACACTTAGAAAAAGGAAGAATCGTAATATTTGGAGCCGGAACAGGAAACCCTTATTTCACCACAGATACAGCAGCGGTTTTAAGAGGTATCGAAATTGGAGCTGATGTGATTTTAAAAGGAACAAGAGTTGACGGAGTTTATACAGCAGATCCTGAAAAAGACCCAACAGC
>JBEBUB010000104.1:0-7634 GCA_040393445.1 Flavobacterium beibuense | reverse complement strand
CCGGAAGCCAGTCCAGGACCACACGATGCTTCGTACTTATTTGACGAATTTATCGAGAAAATAAAAAACTCCTAATTACTCTATATTTATGAAAAAACGTAATTTAATTGTTGCAGGTATGCTAGCCCTTACGCTAGTTGCTTGTAAAAAAGAAGAAGAAAAAACAAACACAGAAATGAACGAGAATCCGCTTTTGGTAGAACAGTTTAATACTCCTTTTGGAGTTCCGCCTTTTGATTTAATCAAAGACGAACATTTTGAACCTGCTATTCTGGAAGCTATCAAAATGCACCAAGCAGAAATTGATGCTATTGCTAATTCAAACGAAGCTCCAACTTTCGAGAACACGATTTTAGCAATGGAAAATTCGGGAGGTTTACTAAAAAGAAATGCCCGTATTTTCTATAACTTGACTAGCGCCAACACCAACGACAAATTACAGGAAATTGCAGCTAAACTAGCGCCTGAAATGTCTAAACACTCAGACAACATTAGCTTAAACAAAAAATTATTCCAAAGAGTAAAAACGGTTTGGGAAAACAGACAATCACTAAACCTAGGTCTTGAAGAAGCTAAATTGTTGGAAGAAGCTTATAAAAATTTTGTTAGAAGCGGAGCTAACCTATCTGAAGAAGACAAAGACAAACTTCGTAAAATCAACGAAGAATTATCTTTACTTACGCTAGAATTCGGTAACAACGTATTGGCTGCCAACAACAAATACGAACTTGTAATCGAGAAAAAAGAAGACCTTGCCGGACTTCCTGAAGCAGTAGTTCAAGCTGCAGCAGAAACTGCTAAAGAAAAAGGAAAAGAAGGAAAATGGGTATTTACGCTTCAAAATGCTTCTGTAATGCCTTTCTTACAATATGCTGATAACAGAGAATTGCGTAAAGAAATGCTTAATGCTTACCAAAACAGAGGAAATGGTGGTGAGTTTGACAACAACGATAAAGTAAAAAGAGTTGCTAACCTACGTTTAGAAAAAGCGAACCTTTTAGGTTACAAAACTTTTGCTGACTATTCTCTAGAAGAAACTATGGCAAAAAGCCCTAAAGGAGTCTATGATTTGTTGAACAAACTATGGGTTCCTGCTCTTGCCAAGGCAAAAGAAGAAGAGGCTGAAATCAAAAAAATGATGGAAGCAGACGGAATTAAAGACGCTGTTCAACCTTATGATTGGAGATATTATACGGAGAAAATCCGTAAAGCGAAATACGATTTAGATGAGCAAGAAGTAAAACCATATTTGAGTTTAGAGAACGTTCAAAACGGAGTTTTCGGAGTATGCGAAAAACTATACGGATTGAAATTTGAACAAGTTCAAAATGCCCCGGTATATCACCCAGAAGCGACTCTTTGGAAGGTATCTGAGAAAAACGGAGACTTAGTTGGTGTGCTTTATATGGATTTCTTCCCAAGAGCTTCAAAAAGAGGTGGTGCTTGGATGACTTCGTACAGCGAACAAAGCATCAAAGAAGGAAAACGCATTGCTCCAGTAATTTCTATCGTATGTAACTTTACAAAACCGGTGGGTGACACTCCTTCCCTCCTTACATTTGATGAAGCTTTGACTTATTTCCATGAATTTGGTCATGCGCTTCACGGATTGTTATCCAACGTAAAATACGAAAGCCTTTCTGGAACAAACGTTTCTAGAGATTTCGTAGAGCTTCCTTCTCAAGTATTAGAGAACTGGGGTTCTGATCCTGAAGTTTTAAAAATGTATGCTAAACACTACAAAACAGGCGAAGTTATTCCGGATGCTTTAATCAAGAAAATTAATGATGTAGGAACTTTTGACCAAGGATTTGCTACAGTGGAATATCTAGCTGCTTCATTGTTAGATTTAGATTATCATACTCAAACAGAACCTATCACAGTAAATGTTGATACATTCGAAGATGCCAGCATGAAAAAAATCGGTCTTACAAATGCTATCATCCCGAGATACAGAAGTCAATATTTCTTACACATATTCTCTGATCCTGTAGGATATGCTTCTGGATATTACAGCTATATTTGGTCTGGAGTGTTGGATACAGATGCTTTTGAAGCTTTCAAAACAACAGAACTATTCAACCAAGAAAAAGCAGATGCTTTCCGTAAAAACATTCTTGAAAAAGGAAATACAGAAAACGCCATGGAACTCTATAAAAGATTTAGAGGAGCTGAACCAAGCATCGAACCATTACTAAGAAAAAGAGGTTTAACGGAAGATAAAAAACCGATAACCGAAAAACTATAAATTTTATCAAGGCCTGACAGTTATGCTGTCAGGTCTTTTTTACCTTTATGAAATTACTTGCTTACATTCTTGTATATCCGCTTTTGTGGTTGATTTCAAAACTTCCTTTTCGGATGCTTTATGCCTTTTCGGATTTTGTTTATCTACTTGTTTTTTACGTTGTCAGATATCGTAGAAAAACGGTTCAAAACAACCTGAAAATTGCGTTGCCTCACCTTTCTGAAGCAGAACACAAACGTATCGAAAAAGAGTTTTATCACTATATGTGTGATATGTTTTTAGAAATGATAAAAACCCTTTCTATCTCAGCTGAAGAAATGGATAAACGTTTTCGTTTCACCAATATCGAAGTGATTCGTGAATACGAAAAAAAACAGAAAAGTATCGTTTTGATGTTTGCTCATTATGCAAGTTGGGAGTGGTCTGTTATCATGGGTAAGCACACAAAATTCAAAGCTTTCGGGATTTATAAAAAGATACAGAATCCGTATTTTGACAAGATGATGAGAGATATTCGTTCAAAATTTGATGCAGAACTCATCTCCACCAAATCTACCATCAAAGAAATTACTCAAAATCAAGAAAAAGGGATTTTAGGTCTGTATGGTTTTATTAGCGACCAAACTCCCAGACCTCAAAAAACACATTATTGGGAAGAGTTTATGGGAAGAATGGCTCCGATTCATACAGGTGGAGAAATGCTTGCCAAAAAGCTCGATATGAGTACGGTTTTTATGAAAGTCGAAAAAGTAAAACGTGGCTATTATCAAGCGACTTTTATTCCTTTGGCAGAAAATTCGAGAGAAGTTCCTGATTACCAAATCACTTATCGATTTATAAAAGAAGTCGAAAAACAAATTCTCGAAAAACCGGAATACTATTTCTGGACTCACAAAAGGTGGAAACACAGTAAGAAAGACTAATTCAGTTAACAGTTGTCAGTTGACAGTTTACGGTTTAAATTCTAAAATCTAAAATCTAAAATCTCAATACTCAATACTACTATCTCATTACTAATCAAATGATTTATTTCTCCGAACAAGGCTATCAATTTTTAAACAATTTACTTTCTGAAAAAAAGTATTCCAAAATTTTTGTGCTTACAGACAGCAATACTAATGAGTATTGTTCGGCCACTTTTTTGGCTGAATTAGCTACAGAAATTGAAATTGAAGTGATAGAAATCGAAGCAGGTGAAGAGCATAAAACTATTGATACCTGTTCGGAAATTTGGAAAATCTTATTAGAACTTGGAGCCGACCGAAAAAGCCTAATCATTGGTTTAGGAGGTGGAGTGATAACAGATATTACAGGTTTTGTAGCTTCGGTTTTCAAAAGAGGAATTGATTTTGTAAATGTACCGACTTCTCTTTTAGGAATGGTAGATGCAGCTATGGGAGGAAAAAACGGAGTTGATTTAGGCAATTTAAAAAATCAAATCGGGACCATTACTTTACCGGAAATAGTTTTGATAGATTCTCGATTTTTAGATACGCTTCCGAGTGAGCAAATCCGTTCCGGGTATGCTGAAATGCTCAAACACGGACTCATTTTTGACCGAGAATATTGGGAAAAACTCTCTGATATCCAAAACATTGATTTTTCTGATTTAGAGGAGCTCATCATGCAATCAGTTGCTATAAAATCGCATATAACCTCACAAGATTTAACCGAAAACGGCATCCGAAAAACACTGAATTTCGGTCATACGTTAGGGCATGCTATTGAGAGTTATTTTCTGGAAAATCCTGAAAAAATTACCCTTCTGCACGGAGAAGCTATCGCAATTGGGATGATTTTGGAAAGTTATATTTCTTTCAAACAAAATCTATTGCCTCAAAGTGATTACTTACAGATAAAATCAGTTTTAGAAAACATTTACCCAATTCCCGAATTTTCTGAGACAGATGTAGAAAAAATCTTCGAATTACTCATCTTCGACAAAAAGAACAGTCACGGAAAAATAAACTTTGTATTGTTGGAAGCTATCGGTCAAGCTATCATTGACCAAACCGTAGCAAAACAAACCATAGTCGAGGCTTTTAGCGATTTGTATTAAATCATTTTCTCTATATTTTATTTCAACAAAACAGTCTAGAAACTATCAAAATTCATTTTGGTAAGAATTTTGCGGAACTATTCGTCAAAAAGATTAAAAGACTGTAGTTCAGAAGTATAATAATTTAAGGTTTTTTTGACATTTTTACCCCAATATTTGATTGAAAAATTTTGCAAATCAAAAAGAATATTTTTTACATTTGCCCCAAGTGAAAAAAGCAGAAGACATTATCGTAAAAACTGTGAGAAACAGGGATTTCAATTCTTATACAAAGATGTTGAAGGACCTTCTTTTTACTATAAACACTACCCTTCTTTGCCCTAAATTTTTCAACACGGAATACGAAATCATTTATGCTAATATCAGGGTTTGATAAAAATGAATTTTTATCTCGAAACTATTTTTAACTTTTAAACCCTAATTAACAAAATGAACACAAGATATTTCGACCTGATAAACCAAACTTTTTATTTTCCTCAAGAAGAGTTTTCACTAAACAAAGACAATCTTCTTTTTCACAATATCGATTTGATGAAATTGGTGGAGCAATACGGAACTCCGCTTAAATTCACTTACCTTCCGGCTATTTCTAACAACATCAACCGTGCAAAAGGTTGGTTCAGAAAATCAATGGAAAAAATCGGTTACGAAGGTGAATATTTCTATTGTTATTGTACGAAAAGTTCGCATTTCAAATTCGTAATGGATGAAGCATTCAAAAACAACATCCATATCGAAACTTCATCAGCTTATGACATCAATATTGTCGAAAAACTGTTGGAAGAAGGAAAAATCAAGAAAAACACTTTTGTCCTTTGCAACGGATTCAAACGTGATCAATATATCGAGAATGTAGCTCGTCTTATCAATAACGGGCATAAAAATACGGTTCCCATTATCGACAACTATGAGGAACTAGATTTATTACTCGAAAAAACAGACAAAAAATTCAAAATCGGAATCAGAATTGCAGCTGAGGAAGAGCCAAAATTTGAGTTCTATACGTCTCGTTTAGGTATCGGATACAAAAACATCGTTCCGTTTTACCGTAAACAAATTCAAGAAAACAAACAGCTGGAGCTAAAAATGCTTCACTTCTTCATCAATACGGGAATTCGTGACACGGCCTATTACTGGAACGAACTCACCAAATGTATGAAGGTTTATATCAACCTGAAAAAAGAATGCCCAACTCTTGATAGTTTGAATATCGGAGGTGGTTTCCCTATAAAAAACTCGTTAGGTTTCAATTATGACTACGAATACATGGTGGAAGAAATCCTGAATCAGATCAAAATTGCTTGTGACGATGCAGAAATTCCGGTTCCTAATATTTTCACAGAATTCGGTTCGTTTACTGTTGGTGAAAGTGGCGGAGCTATTTATGAAGTTCTTTATCAAAAACAACAAAACGACAGAGAAAAATGGAATATGATTGATTCGTCTTTCATCACTACGCTACCTGATTCTTGGGCTATCAGTAAACGTTTTGTGATGATGGCTGTAAACCGTTGGAATGACACTTATGAGAGAGTTCTTCTAGGTGGGCTTACTTGTGATAGCGATGACTATTACAACTCTGAGCAACACATGAACGCTGTTTATTTGCCAAAATACAACAAAGAGAAACCTTTATATATCGGGTTTTTCAACACAGGAGCTTATCAAGAAACCATCGGAGGTTTTGGAGGAATTCACCACTGTTTGATTCCGCAACCAAAGCATATTTTGATTGACCGAGATAAAAATGGTATCTTAGCGACAGAGGTTTTTTCGCCTCAGCAAACAGCAGAAGACGTATTAAAAATATTAGGTTATAACGAAAAATAATTTATTTTTAAAAAAAAGAAAAGGAGATGAGTAAAGGAGCAATCAGACAATTTATTGAACACAATTACAGACATTTTAATGCGGCTGCACTTGTGGATGCTGCAAAAGGATATGAAACCCATTTGCTAGAAGGAGGAAAAATGTTGATTTCCTTAGGAGGAGCTATGTCAACGGCAGAACTCGGAATTTCATTGGCCGAGATGATTCGTCAAGACAAAGTGCATATTATTTCTTGTACAGGTGCCAATCTTGAGGAAGATGTAATGAACCTTGTTGCTCATTCACATTATAAGAGAATCCCAAACTGGAGAGATTTGACTCCAGCAGATGAAAGAGAACTTTTGGACAATCACTTCAACCGTGTTACAGATACTTGTATTCCTGAAGAAGAAGCTTTCAGACGTTTGCAAAAGCATTTAGAGGAAGTTTGGCAAGATGCAGAAGCAAAAGGAGAAAGATATTTACCTCATGAATTTTTATATAAAGTGGTGAACTCTGGAGTGTTGGAGCAATATTACGAAATCGACCCTAAAGATTCTTGGATTGTAGCTGCAGCAGAAAAAAACCTGCCTATCGTTTGTCCGGGTTGGGAAGATTCAACAACCGGAAACATCTTTGCTTCAAACGTTATTAAAGGAAAATTAAAAGCATCGACTGTAAAATCAGGTATTGAATATATGATATACTTAACCGAGTGGTATCGTGCCAATTCAGCTGGAAAAGGAGTAGGTTTCTTCCAGATTGCAGGAGGTATTTCTGGAGATTTCCCTATTTGTGTGGTTCCGATGATGTATCAGGATTTAGAGTGGGAAGATGTTCCGTTTTGGGCTTATTTTTGTCAGATTTCTGACTCTACTACAAGCTATGGTTCTTATTCCGGAGCAGTTCCGAACGAGAAAATCACTTGGGGTAAATTAGATGCTGATACACCTAAATTTATGATTGAATCTGATGCTACGATTGTAGCACCACTTATTTTTGCTTATTTATTAAACCAATAATATAGTTTTCGGGCACTTTATGAAACGAGTTATAGTTGATTACGCTAAATTGACGAACGAAATTTTGACTCTTTTAGTCGAAAAATTTCCTGATGGATATGATGATTCAGACATCATCCGGTTTAAAAATGCAAAAAACGAAACAGTTGAGGCTGTTGAGGTTCGTACAGAAGATACCATCTATTTGGTAAAAGTTAGTACGAAACTGGCAGACCGCATCGAGAATTTTGAAGATGACGATTTAGATTTAGACTTAGTAGCAGCTGTTGCTCCTCCTATCAAAGACATCGAAGATGATACAGATGAGGACGAAGACGAAGATGACGATACTAGAGATAGAGACGACATGGATGAAGACGATGACGAAGATGATAACAACGATATCGCAGATGATGAAGAAGACTTCGACGATGAAGACTAAAATAAAAAAAGAGGCTCAAAATAGACTGCCCCCCAAAGTTTAGACAAATTTAAACTTAATTTTGATATAAATGAG
>JBEBUB010000103.1:0-7656 GCA_040393445.1 Flavobacterium beibuense | reverse complement strand
ATAGTATTTAACATTACAATGCTCGATTTCGATAATATTTTTGCAGGAGATAGCTTGATTGCCTTGATAGGTATTGTGGCTTCACTTTGTGCAATATGTATATTGTTGATTTTTAGAATGTCTAAGTCTATTGAAAAACACCATCGCAACTAATTATGTTTGATGTTCTGATTATCGGAGGTGGCGTATCAGGAGTTTCCTGTGCCTTGGTTTTGGGTTCGGCTCATAAAAAGTCGTTTGTTCAAGACAAAAAAATCGGAATCATCACACATCAACGAGGTGGGAATCTACAAGATGCTTTGCTTAATAATGTTTATGGTATTCCTTCAGGGAAATTAGGCTCAGAAGTAATGCAAGAAAGTCTCGAGCACCTCACACAAGTATATCCTCATGTCGAGCAAATTCCTAACGAAAAAGTAATTAAAGTGCTTCTTGACAATGGTTATTATCAGGTTTATACGAATGATAATATCTATGAAGCTAAAATAGTGGTTGTGGCAGTAGGCTCTTCGAATGCGTTTGATATTGAAGGCTTAAATCAATACGTGATTCCTCACAAAAAAGCCCTTACTGAAAAAAACCGAATTCAACTGCTCAATGAAGACCACAAAGTCTCAGAAAACCTTTATGTAGCAGGAGTTTTAGCCGGGCACAGAAGTCAGGTTGCTATTGCTTCAGGAAGTGGAGCAGCTGTGGCAACAGATATTCTTACGCTTTGGAATAACGGAACCCAATCGCAATCTCACGATAGTGTTAAAAAATAAAAATGGAATTATAAATAAAAATTTTGAATTTTCATTTTTTTTTTTATTTCTTTGTTTCTTATTAACATTAACCATTTTTATTATGAAACAATTATTATTAATTGGAGCATTTATGCTCTCGGTAGTTTCGTTTGCCAATCAAACGAAAGAAGATGTTAAAACATCTGTTGACCTTGAAAATAACATTGAGAATGTTGTTGTTGAGGAGACGTCAGCCTATTGTACAACGACCTTGTATGGTTATTGGGTTGTAAGTAAAAAAAAGTATGTCCTAACAGGTGTGGTTGAAACTACATATACATTTTTTGTAACGGGAGGTTGTACCATTTGTATGGGAGCTTCTGGTGTATCATCAGAATGTTGGGGCTCTGCAGCACCTGACAATGATGAATAATGTTTTCTAATAGAGTACTCTCTAAGGAGAGTACTCTATTGTAATTTTAAAATAATCTAATATATTTAAAAATATGAAAAGCTGTATATTGTTGTTTCTATTGCTTGCCAATGGTTATTTGTTTTCTCAAAACTTAGAGGTTAAATATTATATGAATAGTTTAACAAGTGATGAAAATTTAAAAAAAATCCCAGAAGAACTCAGAACAAGTTTTTTACAAAATACTTTTTCATATACGTTAACTTATAGCAATGGCTTTTCGTTATACAAAAACGATGAGTTTGATGATGAGTTTTATAAAAAGACAGGTATAAAAAAGAATACTTTTATTCATGATGAAAAAGTTGTGGAAGAAGATGACTTAGGAAATAAATCAATAAGTACAGGGATTCTCGTAGATAATACTCAGCTACTTAAAAGCAAGGAGACTCTGTATTATAAGGATATAAACAACAAAGAAATAAATTACAAATTCTATAATGGAGAAAAAACATATAACATAATTGACAAGCCTTTTGATTGGAATTGGAAAATTACAGATGAAACTAAAGAAATTGCTGGTTATACTTGTAGAAAAGCAATATCAAAACTTATGGGCTATCATTTTGAAGCTTGGTACACAGAGGATATTCCTGTAAGTGCAGGACCTGAAAAATTTGACGGGCTTCCGGGGTTGATTTTGTATGCAAATTCAGTCGGAGAAGAATATATAGCTTATTCTATAAAAAATTTAGAAATTTCTCCCAAAATTGAAAAGCCTGTTTTTAGTGGTAAAACTTATACTTTTATTGAGGTAATGAGTGAGGAATAAAAAATAGTTTTTTTGTGTGCTTTAAAAGTATATAAAGGTTAGATATAAATAGGCTTTCTAATATGAAATATCGAATAGTGCTGTTCTTAATGTTAATAAATTATCAGATTTTTTCCCAAAACATAGAAGTAAAATACTATCAGAACAACCTGACAAAATCTGAGAGTTCTAAACAACTACCTGTTGACTTTGAAATAATGTTCTTACAAAACACATTTTCATATACACTAACTTATAATAATGGAATTTCATTTTATAAGAATGATGAATTTGATGATGATTTTTATAAAAAAACAGGTATAAAAAAACAATATTTTATTCACGATGAAAAAGTTATGGAAGAAGATGAACTGGGGAATAAAGTAATCAGCACAGGTGCTCTTATTGATAATGTCCAAAGGCTAAAAAGCAAAGAGTTGTTATATTATAAAGATTTTAATAACTCGATAATTATGAGCGAGTTAAATGACGGAGTTGATACATACCAAATCATTGATAAACCTTTTGACTGGAACTGGCAGATAACAGATGAAATCAAAGAAATTGCAGGATATTCTTGCAGAAAAGCAATATCAAATCTTATGAGTTATCGATTTGAGGCTTGGTTTACAGAAGATATTCCTGTTAGTGCAGGTCCAGATAAATTTGACGGACTCCCGGGATTGATTCTATGTTTAAGGATAGGTGGTACAGAGATAATAGCATATTCTATAAAATTTTCAGACCAACCGGCGGTTATAAACAAACCTGTTTTTAAAGGAAAAACATACTCTTTTGCGGAAGTATTTAACGGTTCGGCACGAAAAGATAAAGACAAAGAGAAAAAGCAAGATCCGGATTCAAAAATCCTTAAACAAGAAACTGTTATCATTAAAGATAAATGAAATTTATAAGTACAATTGTATGTTTAGTTTTTCCGTATTTTCTTTTTAGCCAAAACATTATAGGGAACATTACGGACAATTCTCAAAATCCCGTTTCTTTTGCAGGTGTACAGCTTATAGAATCCCAATCAAACAAGATAATTTTCTTTACTCAAACAGATCGTGAAGGAAATTTTTTATTAAAATCAAATGCTTCTTATTTTCCTTTAAAAATAAAAGTTTCTCACCTTTCGTATGAACCACAGGAATTAACTTTACAATCTTATCCGAAAGACAAACTGACTATCCGTCTGGAAGCAAGAATTAACAAATTAGAAGATGTCGTTATTGAGGCAAGGGCTTATGATGTCATTGAAAGGAATGATACACTCAAATATAATCTTAAAAACCTTTTAAACGGTTCTGAACTAAAACTCAAAGATGTCATCAATAAACTTCCCGGACTATCTGTTGACAATGACGGGAAAATCCGTTATATGGGGAAAACCATTGATAATTTACTGCTTGACGGAGATGAATTTTACAAAGAAAACCACCAGATAGCAGGCGAAAACATAACAGCAGAAATGATAGAAAAAATTGAGCTGTTAAAAAATTATAGAGATTTTTCGAGTATAAAAGACTTTGAAAATTCACAGATTGCCCTTAATATCGGGTTAAAAGACGATTATAAAGACAAGTTCAAAGGCAATGCAGAGCTTGAAGGAGGCTATGACAAACGCTATAAATCACACAATAATTTGTATAATTTCGGTAGTAAAAGCAAGTTTAATCTTATAGCCAATGCCAATAACACCAATTATAACGTAATTTCTTTAAATGATTATCTAAGCATCAGGAATATCACAGGAAAAAACATTCTTCAGCAGCAGTCTACAAGTGGTTTACGCTCGATAACGGAAAAAGATTTACCTTCTTTTTTGTTTTCGACAGATAACATACATACCAAAGATTTAAAAAACGTTACTCTTAATTTCACCAACAAAATAAACGAAAAAGAACGTATTGAATTTGTTTCTGTTTTTAACCATATCAAACAAACCGAAAACACTAACAGCATTTCTGTTTTCTTTGATAATTCAGATTCAGATTTGCAGAATACGGAAAGCATTAAAGGTAATTCTGCTTTCTTTTCCAACGTATTCAAATACGAGAATAAAGTCAATACAAATTCTTACTTTAGAGTTAATTCATATCTTTTTGTGGGAAATGACAATCAGAAACAAAACCTGCAAACACTTTTTGTGTCGAATCAGGACAATATTTTTTTTGATAATCATCTGAAATTAAACAGCAATAAATTCGGAGTAAATGCTTTGTACAAAACCAAATTTTCAGACAAGGTTTTGTTTGAGGGGCTTCTGTTTAATGACTATGATTTTTCAACAACAACAAAAGATTTATATTCAAGTTCTGTATTCGATTGGTTTGATTATAACCAAAACCGAATTAACCAGGAAACAAAATCTGATATTATCAGTTTCGGAGCTCAGGGAAAAGCAACTATAAACACCAATGTTGGAACACTTTCGTTACGTCTGCAATCTTTGTCAGATAACGAAAAAGTTAAGAACAACAATCAGATTTCTCAGCTATATAATTTTGAAAATTCCTATATCAGAACAGAAAACACTTTGGGAGCGGTTTTCAGCTCTCAACTATTCAAAAAGAAATTACGATATACGGCAGGACTTGATTTTTCAAACAACAATCATTCGGTTTCTTCTGTATTTGATAAAAGTATCAACGTTATTCTTCCTGATATTAGTTTGTCATACAGAATAAGTAATCACCTAAATGCTTCTCTCGGATACAGGTCTTCTTTAGGAGGTTATTCTTCGTTGAATTTTCTTTCGGGAAATATCATAGAAAATTACCGAACAGAATTGATAGCGAATAATCTTATTCCTCAAAAACTTATTACAGATACTTACAGTTCGAGTCTGTCGTATGTTGATGTAAAGAAAAATATTTTTTCGATTTTGAGCCTGTCACACAGCAACGGCAGAAAAAATATAAGCAAAACCTTTGAGAACAACAGTGTTTTTACAAGAGAACAATATAATTTTCTGGATTTGCAGCAATCAACTTCGTTGATATTTACGTTTGAAAAGAAGTTTTATGATATTCCTTACGGACTGAAAGTGAGCTCTTTTACTACCAAAACCAAAATGGGTTCACTTATAAACAATGAAACAAGTAACAATACTGTTTATCAGTCAACTAACGATTTTGGAATAAAATCATATTTCAAAAAAAGTGGTTTCAATTTTAGTGCAGGAATTGAATATATAAACAGCATTTCAGAAAATGCGACTTCAAATCTGATCCACAAAAGCAAACTCGAAAAAATAAGTCCCTTTCTGAATTTTAACGGACTTATTTTAAATAAAAAAGTGAATTGGAGCATTAACTCAAATTACCATATTTTCAAATCAAGTCTCGTATCATCTAATGAAATTTTAGATATTGGCTTCAAAGTAATTTATAATCATAATTCTAAATTTGACCTTTACCTCCACGCAAACAACATTCTGAACATACGAGAAAACAATACAAAAAATTCTATTTTAAGTAATCAGAATTTTGTACAGGAAACCATTATGAATACTTTGTCAGGCTATGTTAATTTAGGCGTTATTTATTCTTTCTGACATTTTGAAAGGAACTTATTTTATAAATCCCTAACTTTACCCCCAAATTATTTTTTTGTTGTGGGAAGTAAAAATAAATTAAAGCGATTCAAAGAAAACGAAACTTTTTCAAATGTCATTCAGCCAACTCGAGAAGAAGTAGTCTCAGGAGATTTCTATTTAAAAGGAAAATGGAACCAAGAAATTTTTAAAAACGACAATCCGATTGTGTTAGAACTCGGTTGCGGAAAAGGAGAATATTCGGTTGGTTTGGCTCAAAAATACCCAAATAAAAACTTCATCGGGATAGATATTAAAGGGGCAAGATTCTGGAGAGGAGCCAAAACGGCTGTAGAAGAAAACTTACATAATGTGGCTTTTATACGTACGCAAATTGAACTTATAGAGTTTGTTTTTGCTGAAAAAGAAGTTGACGAAATCTGGATTACTTTTCCTGATCCTCAGATAAAATATAAGCGAACTAAGCATCGTCTTACGAATTCTGAGTTCTTACAACGCTATAAAAAAATCCTCAAAAACGATGGAATTGTTCATCTAAAAACCGATAGCGAATTTATGCATGGTTATACTTTAGGACTTTTGCATGGTCAAAATAATGAGGTTTTATATGCTAATCACAATGTATATAAGAATGAAGGAGCGCCTGAGGTGGTTACTTCTATTCAGACTTTTTACGAACAACAATATCTGGAAGAAAACAAAGCTATCACTTATATACAGTTCAAAATCAAATAGATGAATTACATTTCTGCTATACTCACTGGTTCTCTGGTAGCTTTCATCACAACGCTGCTTCCGGGATTGATAAACATGAGTGTAGCCAAAATTTGTTTGAGAGAAGGAAAATCTAGAGCTTTAGCTTTTGCAGCAGGAGCTGCTTTTGTCGTATTTTTTCAAGCTTGGATAGCGGTTATTTTTGCTCGATTTATAGACAGGCGAACAGATGTTAGTCATTTGATACAAGAAATCGGAATTGTTATTTTCTTGGTGCTGAGTCTGTATTTTTTCTTTTTTTCCAAAAAAAATCAGCTTCCTAAAGAAGAAATAACTCTGAGTAGAAAATCAAGCCGATTTTTTAAAGGAATGCTTCTTTCGCTTTTTAATGTATTCCCGATTCCGTTTTATGTGATTTTTAGTATTACGATGGCTTCGTATGATTATTTTTCGTTTGAAAAATATTTTGTTTTTTGGTTTGCTATTGGAGCCAGCCTCGGAGCTATGATGGTGTTTTACTTGTATGTGGTTTTTGTAAAAAAGATAGAACACAAGACTACATTTTTTATGCAAAATGTGAATTATCTTTTAGGGAGTATTACCTTTTTGATAGCTGTCTTAGGGATTATCAGGCTATTCAACGAATAAATCTATCGTTCTGAACTATTTCTAAACGAACAACTTTCTAAGTGGTCATTCACCATTCCGGTGGCCTGCATGTGAGCATAGACTACCGTAGAACCCACAAACTTAAATCCTCGTTTTTTCAAATCTTTACTTATAGCATCAGAAAGTGGAGTTGTAGCCGGAATATCTTTTAATGTTTTTGGGTGGTTTATAATGGGTTTACCTTCTGTGAAATTCCAAATATAGGTCGAAAAAGAACCAAATTCTTCCTGTATCTTCATAAAAGCTTGGGCATTGCTTATAGCAGATTGAACCTTGAGTCGGTTTCTGATAATGCCTTCGTTTTGTAATAGCTCTTCGATCTTATCTTGATTGTATAAGGCTATTTTTTTATAATCGAAATTGTCGAATGCTTTTCGGAAATTTTCCCGCTTACGGAGGATAGTAATCCAACTGAGTCCTGCCTGGAAAGTTTCTAAAATCAAGAACTCAAAGATTTTCCGGTCTTCATATAAAGGAATACCCCATTCTGTATCGTGATAATGTTGATATAAGGGGTCAGACCCGCACCAATCGCATCTAATAATCGCGTTTGTCATAATTATCTGATTGTGAGTTGGCAAATATACGATTTTGTTTCTCTTATTTATTGTGATTTATAGTGTTATTCCTTGATTAATCTGATGATTTATTGAGGTTTTTGTTAATGTTGTTTTTTGTGTTGTTTTGTTTAAAACAGTGAATTATGAGTTAAATATTTATTATAAAATTCTAATACTTATAATTTTCATGTGGTTATTTTTCGAAT
>JBEBUB010000102.1:0-7746 GCA_040393445.1 Flavobacterium beibuense | reverse complement strand
AATGCACATACCACAGAATATTTTAGACAAGATAAATCTTTGGATGACACCGGTTTTTGACAAGGAAACCCAGTCAGAAATTGAGCGAATGATGACTTCTGCTCCCAAAGAATTAGAAGATGCTTTTTATAAAAACTTAGAGTTCGGTACAGGAGGAATGCGAGGAGTGATGGGAGTCGGGACTAACCGAATCAATAAATATACGTTAGGAAAAAACACACAAGGGCTGTCTCAATACTTGAAACAATCTTTCCCTAATGAACAAATCAAAGTAGCTATTGCTTATGATTGCAGACATAATAGCAATACTTTTGCGAAAGTGGTGGCTGATGTGTTTTCTGCCAACGGAATCAAAGTGTATTTGTTCTCAGATTTGAGACCAACTCCGGAATTGTCGTTTGCGGTTCGCCATTTAGGTTGTCATGCAGGTATTGTGCTTACGGCATCTCACAACCCGCCTGAATATAATGGTTATAAAGTATATTGGACAGACGGAGGACAACTTGTTCCGCCTCAAGATGGAGAAATTATCAAACTTATCGAAAGCTTGAATTATGAAGATGTCAAGTTTGATGCTAATGAAGAACTTATCGAATATATCGACACTCAGGTTGATGAAGCCTTTATTCAATCAACTTTAGAAAATATCAATTTCGGTACTCCTAAAAGTGCTAAAGAAAGTTTGAAAATCGTTTTCACTTCCCTTCACGGAACTTCGATTAAGCTTATTCCGACAGTTTTGGAAAGAGCAGGATTTTCTGATGTAGAAATCGTGAAAGAACAAGCAGAGCCAAACGGAAACTTCCCAACCGTGAAGTCTCCGAATCCTGAAGAGCCGGAAGCTTTGACGATGGCTTTGGAATTGGCTGAAAAAACAGGATCGGATATCGTTATCGGGACAGATCCGGATTCTGATCGTTTGGGAGTGGCTGTAAGAGACCTTAATGGTAAAATGGTTCTCCTTAACGGAAACCAAACCATGGTGATTATGACGGCTTTCTTATTAGAGAACTGGAAGCGTCAAAATAAAATCACAGGAAAAGAATTCATAGGTTCTACGATTGTTTCGACTCCGATGATGCTCGATTTAGCTGAAGCTTATGGTGTGGAATGCAAAGTAGGTCTTACAGGATTCAAATGGATAGCGAAATTCATCAAAGATTTCCCAAAGCAAACTTTTATCGGAGGTGGAGAAGAGAGCTTCGGTTATATGGTAGGAGATAAAGTGAGAGACAAAGATGCTGTAGGCTCGACTCTTTTGGTTTGCGAAATTGCAGCACAAGCCAAAGCAGCCGGAAGTTCGTTATATAAGGAGTTATTAAATTTGTATATCGATCATGCTTACTATAAAGAACATTTGATTTCGATTACCAAAAAAGGAATTGACGGAGCCAACGAAATCAAACAAATGATGATTAATTTCAGAGAAAATCCGTTTACTGAAATTGCCGGACAAAGAGTCGTGATGCTTGAAGATTATCAAAGTTCTATGGGTAAAGACTTTATGAATAATGAAGAATATCAAATCACGATTCCAAAATCAAACGTATTGATTTATTATCTGGAAGACGGCAGTAAGATTTGTGCAAGGCCAAGCGGAACAGAGCCTAAAATTAAGTTCTATTTCTCTGTAAATACACCGTTAGACAGTATTGAATCGTTTGAGGAGAATTCTCAATATCTAGATGAAAAAATACAACGTATCATAGAAGATATGAAGTTGTAAGACTGATATAACTAATTTTGGTTATAATAAAAATTATAGCAGATTTTAATCATATATAGAATTATAACCAAAATTTACTATATTTGTTTTTTCTAATTCAGATGACTGCAATTATAACCGGAGATATCATCAATTCCAGAACGGTAGCTACCAAAGAGTGGTTACATGTTTTGGAATCGACTTTGGCTAAATTTGGCACTAAAGAAAAAGATTGGGAAATCTTTAGAGGAGACAGTTTTCAACTGGAAGTAGCTCCAAAAGATGTTATCAAAACAGCGATATATCTCAAAACAGCGATAAAAACAGTCGGGCAGTTAGATTTGAGAATCGGAATCGGAATCGGAAAAAAGGATTTCGCAACTGATACGATAAAAGAATCCAACGGAGAAGCTTTTGTGTTTTCAGGAGAAGCTTTTGAAGGGTTAAGAAAGCGAAAATTTGCCCTGCAAACTCGTTCGCCCAAAACAGACCTACAAATAAATCTGATTTTTGATTTATTGATGTTGATTACAGAGAAGTGGAATGCCAACGTCTCCAAAACGATATTGGTAGCGTTAGATTTCCCGGAATTAACTCAGGTAGAATTAACTGCGAAAATCGGGAAAAAGCAAAGCCAAATTAGCCGAGAACTCAAAAAGGCTGGTTTTGATGAGGTACTCAAAGCGATGGATTTTTGTCAACAAATTATAAATGACGATGCTACTATTCATTCTTAAAATATTGTTGGCTCACTTGGCAGGAGATTTTGTTTTTCAATCCACAAAATGGGTCGAAGACCGAAACAAGAATGGTTATAAGTCGAAGTATCTTTATCTACATATACTTGTCCATTTTCTGCTTTTAGTCTTATTTTTTGCGAATGAATTGCCAGCCGTTTCAGGTTATATCATTCTGATTGTAGTTTCTCATTTTTTGATTGATTTAGGTAAAATTTATCTGGAAAAAACTTCTCGATTTAGCCAATTAGGATTATTTCTAACCGATCAATTTTTACACGTAGTAGCTCTTTTTGGAGTAGTACTAATGCAGTTCCCGGAACTTTTGATTGTATCGGTAATTTCGGTTGAAAAGCTAATGTTGTATGCTATTGCCTTGCTTTTGATTACTTCGGTAACCTCTATCGGGATGAGAATGTTTTTCAGAAAATGGAGCGAGTCATTCAAGAAGAAAACACTCAAAAAAGAATCGCTCAAAAATGCCGGAAATGTCATCGGGATTATAGAAAGACTTTTGGTCGTGTTGTTTATAAATATCGATTTTTTTGAAGGAATAGGTTATTTGCTGGCTGCAAAATCCATTTTCAGATTCGGAGATTTGACCAATGCAAAAGACCGTAAACTTACAGAATACATACTATCAGGAACCCTAATCAGTTTTACCATCGCTATTTTGGTTGGAATTGCTTTGCGATATGTTTTGATGATGGTATAAATAAAATTAATAATTAAAAATACCTTTTAGAGGCAAGATTTATGATTAGCCAATACTTTAAAAAAATATTCCGATTTGCAAAGCCGTATAAAAAATATATGTATTTGAATATATTTTTCAACATACTCTATGCTTTGTTTAGTGCTTTGTCGTTTGTGGCGTTGATTCCGATGCTGACCGTGATGTTTAATGATGCTGAAAAAGTTCATGAAAAACCAGAATACAGAGGAATTGGAGAAGCAAAAGATTATTTGCTTGATTACATGAATTATTACATCACGACTGCTTCCGAAGCACACGGAATACAATATGCTCTGAATGTAATGATTATCGGGATTATCACCCTATTTCTTTTGAAAAACATGTTCAATTATTGGGCAATGTATTTTATCACTTTCCTTAGAAACGGAATCCTGAAAGACATCCGAAATGCGATGTATAAAAAATCGGTTGAGCTTCCATTATCCTATTTTTCCGAAAAGCGAAAAGGCGATATGATTTCCAGAATGACTTCCGATGTATTAGAGATTCAACACTCCTTTTTATCGATTTTGGAGTTGATTATCAAAGAACCGCTTACGATTTTGTTTACCATTATAGCAATGTCCTTTACTAGTGTAGAACTTACTCTGTTTGTATTTATTTTCATCCCGATTTCAGGATTTATTATTTCCAGAGTAGGAAGATCATTGAAGAAAAAGTCAGACCGGGCAGCCAGAGAACAAGGCTATTTTCTATCGGTTATTGATGAAACTTTAGGTGGATTAAAAGTCATTAAAAGTTTTAATGGAGAAAAGCGATTCTCAAAAACATTCGAAGATTCAACGAATCGATTCTTTAGAATCAACAACAGAATTCTGAACCGTCAAAATCTGTCTTCGCCTTTGAGCGAATTCCTCGGAATTATTACCATTGCCGTTTTGCTTATTTATGGAGGAAATTTGGTTTTGAACGAAGGAACACTTTCAAGTGCTTCATTTATCGCTTATATCGGGATGGCTTATAATATTTTGACTCCTGCTAAAGCGATTTCTAAAGCTTCGTATTCGGTGAAAAAAGGAGATGCAGCAGCAGAACGAGTGTTGGAAGTTCTAGAAACTGAAAACCCGATTACCAGCAAGCAAGGTTCGGTGGTGAAAACTACGTTTGACGATAGAATCTCTATCGAAAACATCAATTTTGCGTATGAGAATGAAAACGTTTTGAGCAACTTTTCAATAGAGGTTCCAAAAGGGAAAACAGTGGCTTTGGTAGGGCAATCAGGAAGTGGAAAAAGTACGATTGCCAATTTGCTAACTCGTTTTTATGATGTTCAAAAAGGTAGCATCAAAATCGACGGAATCGATATTAAAGATTTCAACCTTCAAAGCCTGAGAGGTTTGATGGGATTGGTAACTCAAGACAGCATTTTGTTTAACGATACGATTAAAAACAACCTCTTGTTAGGTAAAGAAGATGCTTCAGACGAAGAAATCATCGAAGCATTGAAAATTGCCAATGCTTATGAGTTTGTCAAAGATTTACCTGACGGAATCAACACGAATATCGGAGATAGCGGAAACAAACTTTCAGGAGGACAAAAACAAAGACTTTCGATTGCTAGAGCCGTTCTAAAAAATCCTCCGATTATGGTTCTGGACGAAGCCACTTCAGCACTAGATACAGAGAGCGAAAGATTAGTGCAACAAGCTTTAGAGAACATGATGCAAAACCGAACTTCGGTTGTGATTGCTCATAGACTTTCGACTATTCAAAAAGCAGATACGATTGTGGTGATGCAAAAAGGAGAAATCGTAGAACAAGGTACTCACGAAGAACTCTTAACTAAAAACGGAATGTATTCAAGATTGGTACAGATGCAGAGTTTTGAATAAGCTATAAAATGATTTATGTATGTAAAAAACCAAAAAATAACACCTCTTGACCCCAACACAATTGTTTGGAAGTATCTGGATTTGTCTAAATTTTTGGATTTGCTACTACATAAACAACTTTTTATGGCTCGGTCTGATAAGTTTGAAGACCAATATGAAGGCACTTTTAGCGAACCTACTTTTAAAGAAATTCAAAAATTATCCGAGAATAACCCCAAGTTCTTGGAGTTTTATAAAGAACATCGCAAAGATGTAGTGATAAGCAGTTGGCACCAGAGTGAATATGAATCTTTTGCTATGTGGCAAATTTTTACCAAAAGTAAAGAAGGTTTAGCTGTTCAGTCTACTATTGGAAGAATCCAAGATGCTTTGCGATTGGATTTGCATTTCGAACAACACATCGGAAAAGTAAACTATATTGACTATAAAACCGAGCACATTCCGTTTGACGATACTTTTTTCCCGTTTCTGTATAAACGAAAAAGCTTTCAGTATGAAAGAGAAGTCAGAATCATAACCGATGCCAGTCGGTATGACATTTCAATTAATGATGGCTTGAAAATTAATATCGATGTGCAACAGCTTATCGAAAAAATCTACATTCACCCTAAGTCTGAAAATTGGTATAAAAAACTGGTTTTCGAATTAATGCACCGCCTTGAAATGAACTTCGATATAGGTGTCTCAGACCTAGAAAGTGATATTTTATTGTAGAAAATCTCTCAAATTGAGGAACTTTTTGGACTTTATGGCATTGGAATTTGCCATTTTTTCTTTATAAAAAGGCTTGGAATAATAATTGCTTAAATTCTTGTATAACATTAAATTCAACACGTATGAAAAAACTAATGCTATTAGCACTAATGTTTACAGCAACTGTAACGAGTGCACAAGACAAACTTTTAAGTTTCGGATTAAAAGGAGGTGTAAATTTTGCAAACCTTAGAGGAGATGTCGAAACCATCGATTTCAACACTCGAAGCAGCTACCATTTTGGAGCGACTTTAGAGATAAGTCTTTTAGAGAATCTCTCTATTCAACCTGAAGTTTTGTATTCCGTACAAGGTTCAAACGTAGATTCAGCTTTAGGTAATGTCGATGATGTAGAATTCAAATATATAACAGTACCTATTATGGCTAAATTCTATGTGACAGAGAATCTGAGTTTAGACGTAGGTCCGCAATTTGCCTTCATGACAGATAACAATTTAGAAGACACTTTAGAGACAGAATCGTTTGATTTTTCTGTCGGAGCAGGTATTACATACAATATTGGTAGTCACTTATTTTTGCAAGGACGTTATATGGCTGGTTTGACCGATGCTTCAAAAGAAGCTGAGATTAAAAACAGCGTATTTCAAATATCTGCCGGATTCAAATTTTAATACTATATAAACACAAACCTGAGCGGAGAGGTTGGGCATTCTATGTTCAGCCTCTTTTTTTGTGTCAATATACCTTATTTCTATCACATTCTTTTTTCGTACCTTTGCTTTTTAAAAATGATAAAAATGCAAAGCATTTTAGACCAAAAACAAGCAGCTCAACCCAAACCTAAATGGCTTAGGGTGAAGCTACCTACCGGACAAAAATATACCGAACTTCGTGGTTTGGTTGATAAATATAACCTGAATACGATTTGTACTTCCGGGAGTTGCCCTAATATGGGCGAATGTTGGGGCGAAGGTACCGCAACTTTTATGATTCTCGGGAATATCTGTACTCGTTCTTGTGGTTTTTGTGGTGTAAAAACCGGTCGTCCGGAAACGGTGGATTGGGATGAGCCTGAAAAAGTAGCTCGTTCTATCAAAATTATGAACATTAAACATGCGGTTCTCACAAGTGTTGACCGTGATGATTTGAAAGATATGGGGAGCATCATTTGGGCAGAAACCGTTAAGGCTGTTCGAAGAATGAATCCTGAAACTACTCTGGAAACTCTAATTCCGGACTTTCAAGGAATCGAACGTCACTTAGACAGAATTATTGAAGTGGCTCCTG
The DNA here is from genome assembly GCA_040393445.1 of Flavobacterium beibuense. Taxonomy (GTDB): domain Bacteria; phylum Bacteroidota; class Bacteroidia; order Flavobacteriales; family Flavobacteriaceae; genus Flavobacterium; species Flavobacterium beibuense_B. The sequence continues at coordinate 714 of JBEBUB010000102.1, read as the reverse complement.
AGGTGGTTTCTCACAATATGGAAACCGTAAAACGTTTGACTAGAGAAGTGAGAATTCAAGCCAAATATGAAAGAAGTCTTGAAGTTTTGAATTACCTCAAAAAAAGTGGAGTGAACAGAACCAAATCAGGAATTATGTTGGGTCTGGGTGAAACTGAAGACGAAGTAATCGAAACCCTACACGATTTAAGAAAGGTAAATTTGGATATTGTTACCATTGGGCAATACTTACAACCAAGTAAAAAACACCTTCCGGTAAAAGAATTCATCACTCCGGAACAATTCAAAAAATATGAAGAAATCGGGAAAGAACTAGGCTTCCGCCATGTAGAAAGTGGAGCTTTAGTACGTTCATCCTATCATGCTCAAAAGCATATTTTGTAATTTTTTGTTTCAGATTTCAAGTTTTTTAGGATATGAAAACAAAACATACTTTACTAGTTCTAGCTATCGGTTTAATGCTGACCATTATAGGTGCATTGTTCAAAATTTTACATTTAGAAATTAGTGCTATCAATGGGAATTTATTACTTTCTGTTGGGATGTTTTGTGAGATTTTTGGTGGGATTCTATTTTTATATAAACTTTTTACTCATCCAAAATTCAAGGATTTTTTGAATTCCTAAAATGATTGAGTAAATCAACGATTAAACAATTTAAACATTGAAAATTAAAATTGCCATAAACGGCTTCGGTAGAATAGGGCGAAATTTAT
>JBEBUB010000101.1:0-7848 GCA_040393445.1 Flavobacterium beibuense | reverse complement strand
GCCACAATAATGGCATACATCGAATATTTAGTTTTAGACATTCCGTCTGCAAACTGCTTATATCCTTGAAAAACCAAGACTCCAATAAGCGAAAAAGCGACTATATCTACAAACGGAGCTGCTAAATCTACGACCTCTTCAGATTGCCCCATATATCGCATAAGCGGTTTACAGAAATAAACCAATGCAAAAAGAGAAATCCCCAATATAGAACAAAGCACAAGCCCATGATGAAAGGCACTGCGAACACCATCCACATCATTTTTAGCATCGTTTTGTGCTACAATTGGAGTAATGGCAGTCGAAAAACCAATCCCGACAGACATAGCTACAAAAATAAAGCTGTTCCCTAGTGAAACAGCTGCAAGTTCTGTAGCTCCCAGCTTCCCGACCATAATGTTATCAATAATGGCAATAAGTGTATGCCCCACCATTCCGAGAACAACCGGATAAGCCAGACTAATGTTTCTAGAAAACTCCTTTGTGTATTGTGATAAATTCAAAGCTAACCTTATTAAAAAAGCCTACAAAGGTAACTACAAACATTATCTGTTGCTCTTAAAAGAGCCTAAATTTTATTAACAAACCTCTTCTATACAGTTCAGAAGATATCTGATAAGGTCTGTTGTAGTGACAATTCCGACCAATAAATCACTTTCAACAACAGGCAAAGCATGAAACTCTCGAGTTGCCAAAATCTCTGCTGCTTCTTTTATTAAAGTATCAGGTCTGATGCAAACCAAGTTTTTAGCCATCACTTGTTCGATACTAAAAACCTCATAAACGGTCACGTCAATCATTTGATCTTCTTCATCAAGAGTTTCAGCAAAACTGATGCGAAGTAAATCTGTATAACTAAGCATCCCAATGATTTTGTTTCCGTCCATAACCGGAATATGACGGATTTTGTTTTCTCTGAACAACTGTTCAGCTTTAGCTAATGTATCTGTTGCATTAAGTTTAATTAAATTGGTGGACATGATAGTGCTCACCTGAACTCCACGTTTCATAATATTGCATTTTATTAGGGTAAATATAAGGATTTTATTCTGTAGAAAAAAGACTGATTTATAAAAATAAAATAAAAGTTAGGCTTGCACTTGCATTAAAAAAAAATGTTTGTATATTTGCAAACTCAAATTTAGGACTCAAAATATAAAAGTATATAAAAATGAAAAAAGGTATTCATCCGGAAAATTACAGATTAGTAGCTTTTAAAGATATGTCTAATGAAGATGTGTTTTTTGCTAAATCTACTGTAGAAACCAAAGAAACTATTGAAGTTGATGGTGTTGAGTATCCTGTGTTTAAAATGGAGATCTCGAGAACTTCTCACCCATTCTATACAGGTAAATCGAAATTGATTGACACTGCAGGACGTATCGACAAATTCAAAAATAAATACGCTAAATTCGCTAAGTAATTCGGCTATTTATTTGTATCATAAAAAATCCCGCTTCTCACAAGGAGGCGGGATTTTTATTTTAGCATCGTTTTATTGGTTGAGCATCCTCCTTATCTTTTGATAAAACACAGGAAATTCTTTTTGAAAAACATCCGGGGTTTCAAAATAGTTTTCGATAAGCACCGCCAAAAACTCATATTTATTTTCAAAGGCATATTGCCTGAAATATGTCGTGTTAAGCAACTTCTCTCTCTTTTCGGCTTTTCTGATTTCAAGTAAAAGCTTCAAAAAATATTTTTTAAAGTAATGCGAATTCGGATGTTGTTCCATTTTCATTTCGAAATGCAAAGCATGGGCAAATTCATGTAACCCTAAATTGATATTGTCGTTGGTGATACTATTCCCTTCCAAAAAATGTTTCCATGAAAAAACCAACACTTGACTTTTAGGGTTAAATTCTCCTTTGTGATATTGCTCTGTAATAGTCGAAAAATAAATATCAGGATAGACCAAAATAGAACGAAACGAAGTATAAGTATAACGTTTAAATCCAAAAGTCAGCGCTACTGAAGCCGAAGCTATAAGCACCCTCATTTGTGGAGTTACCACTATATTTTCTCTAGGAATTATGGGGTGTTTCAACAAAAAAACCACAACTCGGTGTTCGAAATATTTTTTCTTTTTCTCCGGGAGTCTTTTGTAGTAATCTACTTCGCTTTGTAGAATAAATTTTTCTCGTTCTGAGAGTTTCTTTAATGGAAAATGAGCATGAACTAAAAAGAAAGGAAATTGTTGGCTAAGAAAAATAACTGTCAAGCCTAATAAAATAACGAGTAGAAATATAGTAGAATTCTTAGCTAAGGCAATAACACTTTCGTCTGAAGCATTGCTACTTATTGACTCTAATATAAACCCAAGATATATTTTCATACAGCAATATTAGATAATCAACATTTTGTTTTAAAATAAAAACCACCTAAGTAGGTGGTTTAACTTGTGACCCCGAAGGGATTCGAACCCCCAACCCTCAGAGCCGAAATCTGATATTCTATCCAGTTGAACTACGGAGCCAATTATTCTAATTAAGCCAATAAACTTTTAACCACTGTCGAAATGGTTTTTCCGTCTGCCTGACCTGCCATTTTTCTATTGGCTTCACCCATTACTTGACCCATTTGAGCAATTCCGTTTGCTCCGGTTTCAGCAATGATTTGTTTGATAATTTCTTTAATTTCTTCTTCTGAAAGTTGTGCCGGAAGAAATTTCTCAATGATTTTAGCCTGCTCTATTTCTGGTTGAGCCAAATCTTCTCTGCCTTGTTCTGTGAAGATTCTAGCACTTTCTTTACGTTGTTTTACCAATCGTTGCAACAGCTTTATTTCTTCATCTTTTGAGATTTCTTCTTTTGCTCCACTTTCGGTTTGAGCTAAAAGTAAAGCTGATTTAACAGCTCTTAGCGCCTCCAAAGCCAAAGTATCTTTAGCTTTCATCGCATTTTTTATTTCTTCATTGATTTGAATCTGCAAACTCATCAGTTATATTTTAAGATATGCAAATATACTACTTTCCCCTATTTATCGCAATAAAGCAAATCGGTTAAAATTGTATTTTGTTAAAAAAGCCGTACTTTTGTATGGATGAAAAAACGGGAAAAAGAATCAGCTTTAAGTGAAGTGAGTGGCATTTCGGATATCGAAATTGTCAGCAAATCTTCTGTTGAAAAAGTAAACCGTTTTCGTAAAAATCAACCCTCAAGTGAAGAACTTATCGAAGGCATAAAAAACGGAGATAAAGTTGCTCTAAGTCGGGCTATTACTCTTGTCGAAAGCACCAATGCAGCACATTTCAAAAAAGCAGAAAAAGTAATCAACGGTTGTCTTCCTTTTGCTAATAATTCTATTCGTATCGGAATCACAGGAGTTCCCGGAGTAGGAAAAAGTACGTTTATCGAAGCTTTCGGAAAACACTTGACCGCTTTGGGTAAAAAAGTTGCGGTTTTGGCTATTGACCCGAGCAGTAGTATTTCTCACGGAAGTATTCTTGGTGACAAAACCCGTATGGAAGAATTGGTGAAAGACGAGAATGCTTATATACGTCCTTCGGCTTCCGGAGACACCTTGGGCGGAGTTGCCCGAAAAACAAGAGAGACGGTTATTTTGTGTGAAGCTTGTGGTTTTGATGTAATTATTATTGAAACCGTAGGAGTCGGGCAAAGTGAAACTGCTGTGCATTCGATGGTTGATTTCTTTTTGTTACTTAAACTTTCCGGAGCTGGTGATGAACTGCAAGGCATCAAAAGAGGAATTATGGAAATGGCTGATGCTATTGTAATCAACAAAGCAGATGGCGATAACATCAAGAAGGCAAAAGCAGCAAAAGCGGAGTTTAATAGGGCTTTGCACTTATTCCCTCCAAAAAAATCCGGCTGGACACCCAAAGTAACAACTTGTAGCAGTTATACGAGAGAAGGAATTGATGAGGTGTACACAATTATTCAGGATTATTTTCGTTTAACTAAAGAAAATAATTACTTTTACGAGCAAAGAAAAAATCAGAATCAGTTCTGGTTTATTCAGACTATAGAAGCGGAATTAAAGAACCGATTTTATAACAACGAAAGCAACAAAATCAAACTAGAAAAATATAAAAAGCAAGTTGAGCAGAACGAAATCTCACCTTTTACGGCTGCCGGTTTGCTTTTTGAAGACTAAAATTTGTAATTAATATTTGATGAAAAAAGTACTCATTACAGGAGCTGCAGGGTTTCTGGGTTCGCACTTGTGTGACCGCTTTATCAAAGAGGGTTACTTCGTAATCGGTATGGATAACTTGATTACAGGCAGTCTGAAAAATATTGAGCACCTTTTCAAACTTGAAAATTTTGAGTTTTATCATCATGACGTTACCAAATTTGTTCATGTTCCTGACAAATTAGATTATATTCTTCATTTCGCTTCTCCCGCAAGCCCGATTGATTACTTAAAAATCCCGATTCAGACTCTAAAAGTTGGTTCTTTGGGAACTCATAATTTATTAGGATTAGCCAAAGCCAAAAATGCTCGAATACTTATCGCTTCAACTTCAGAAGTTTACGGAGACCCATTGGTGCATCCACAAAATGAAGAATATTACGGAAACGTAAATGCGATTGGTCCAAGAGGGGTTTATGATGAGGCAAAGCGTTTTCAGGAATCGATGACTATGGCTTATCATAGTTTTCATAAATTAGAAACTCGAATCGCTCGAATTTTTAATACGTATGGCCCTCGAATGAGGCTCAATGACGGACGTGTAGTTCCTGCTTTTATGGGACAAGCCCTCAGAGGTGAAGACCTAACGATTTTTGGAGACGGAAATCAAACCCGTTCGTTTTGTTATATAGACGATCAAGTGGAAGGGATTTTCAGACTTTTGCACAGCGATTATATCTATCCGGTAAACATTGGAAATCCTGATGAAATTACCATCAAAGAGTTTGCTGAAGAGATTTTAAGCCTTACGGGAACTAACCAAAAAATCGTTTATAAACCACTTCCGGAAAATGATCCTTTACAACGAAGACCAGACATTTCTAAAGCGAAAGAAATTCTGGGTTGGGAACCAAAAGTAGATAGAACAGAAGGAATGAAGGCTACTTTTGAGTACTTCAAATCATTAACCGAAGAAGAACTTTCTAAACAAGAACACAAAGATTTCTCTAAATACATCAGATAATTTTGAAAAAGAAAACAGGAAGATATTCAGGATATATTAGGCCTTTTTCGTACGTACTTGATTTACTTACGATAAATGTGTTGGCTTATTTTATGCTCCCAGATATTTTTCAGTCGATAGGATATCATACCTTTATTTCGGCTGCTTGGATTTTTATTGCCTGGAACATTGATTTTTATGAAGTATATCGTTATACCAAAGTGATTAAAATTACTGCTTTGGTTTTTAAACAATATGTTTCTTTTATGATTCTCAATTATGCCTATGTAGGAATCTTAATGGATTTTTCTAAACCTAGCGAAATCTTTTGGTATGCTACCATTTCCTTAGGTATAGTTACCTCTTTTAAATTTTCGATTTATTTCTTCTTGAGATATTTTAGGGTTGTTTTAGGAGGAAACTTCAGAACTGTGGTTGTAGTAGGAACCGGAAAAAGTGCAGAACAGCTCATTTCTTTCTTTAATGACAACCCGGATTATGGATATAAACTCATTCGAATTTTTGATTTGAAATCCGAAAAAAAACAACAAATTCAAGAATGTTATGATTTCGTGATAAACGAACGCATTGACGAAATCTATTGTTCCCTTTCTAATCTTTCTCCTATGGAGATTGAGAGTTTTATTGAATTTACAGACAGTAACTTAAAGGTTCTGAAATTCTTACCCGATAATAAAGAACCTATTACACGTAATTTAATTTCTGACTATTACGACTATATCCCGATTTTGTCTTTGAGGAATATTCCGTTAGACAAAAGGGCAAATAAGGTAATCAAAAGAATTTTTGATATTGTTTTTTCTTTGTTTGTTATTGTTGGAATTCTGTCGTGGCTTACACCAATTCTAGCCATTCTGATTAAATCTGAAACTAGAGGAAACGTATTCTTTAAGCAAAAAAGAAACGGGCTGAACTATGAAGAATTCTACTGTTATAAATTTCGTTCGATGCGACCAAACGAAACAGCAGATTTATATCAAGTTACTAAAAACGACCCAAGAATTACAAAAATTGGTGCCTTTATGCGAAAAACCAGTATTGATGAACTTCCACAATTCTGGAATGTATTAAAAGGAGACATGTCTGTGGTGGGGCCAAGGCCTCACATGATCAAAGAAACCGAACGTTTTGCTCAGAAAATAAATAAGTTTATGGTTCGACACCTTATAAAACCGGGAATCACAGGACTTGCTCAAATCAACGGATTCAGAGGTGAGGTCGAAACAGATAAAGACATTATCAACCGAGTGAGATATGATATATTTTATCTGGAAAACTGGTCGTTTCTACTTGACCTAAAAATTGTTGTAATGACGGTTTACAACGCTCTCAAAGGTGATAAAAAAGCATACTAACATAATGAAAAAGGTAATTTTAATGATTTTAGATGGTTGGGGAAAATCACCCGACCCAAAAGTTTCTGCAATTGATCATGCAAACACTCCTTTTATAGACAGTCTTTATACTAAATATCCGAATGCTTCTTTACGAACAGACGGTTTGAATGTTGGTCTTCCAGAAGGACAAATGGGAAACAGCGAAGTGGGTCACATGAATCTTGGAGCCGGAAGAATCGTATATCAGGATTTGGTAAGAATCAATGTAGCGATTGAAAACAAATCGTTTCATCAAGAAAAAACATTGCTTGAAGCTTTTCAATATGCTCAAAACAATCAGAAAAATGTACACTTTTTAGGCCTTTTGTCTGATGGCGGAGTGCATTCACACATCAATCACCTCAAAGGTCTTGTTGATGCATCTGAGAGTTTCGGACTCAAAAATGTATTCATCCATGCTTTTACAGATGGTCGTGATGTTGACCCGAAATCAGGTCTTGGATTTATTCAAGATATTTTACATTACACCGAAAAAACTTCCGTAAAACTGGCTTCGGTTATAGGTCGTTATTATGCGATGGACAGAGACAAACGTTGGGAAAGAGTAAAATTAGCTTATGATTTAGTCGTAAATGGTTTAGGTGAAATTTCTCAAGATGTTATAAAATCGGTTCAACAAAGTTATGATAATGATGTGACGGATGAATTCATCAAACCTATTGTGGTTGCTGACGAAAGCCTAAAAGCTCGTGCTACTATTGCAGAAGGTGATGTGGTGATTTTCTTTAATTTCAGAACTGATAGAGGTAGAGAACTTACGGAGGCTCTCTCACAACAAGATTTCTTGGAATACAACATGCATAAAATGGATTTGTATTATGTAACCATGACTAATTATGATGATACGTTCCGAAATGTTCATGTGATTTACGACAAAGACAATTTGAACAACACCTTGGGTGAAGTGTTGCAAAATAACGGAAAAACTCAAATCAGAATCGCTGAAACCGAAAAATACCCTCACGTAACTTTCTTTTTTTCAGGAGGTAGAGAGCAAACTTTTGAAGGAGAAAAACGACTATTATGTCCGTCTCCTAAAGTGGCTACGTATGATTTGAAACCCGAAATGAGTGCTTTTGATTTAAAAGATGCTCTAGTTCCGGAATTGAAGAAACAATCAGCCGATTTCGTTTGTTTAAACTTCGCAAACGGAGATATGGTTGGGCATACAGGTGTGATGGAAGCAGCTATCAAAGCTTGTGAAGCCGTTGATAAATGTGTCAAAGAAGTCGTAGAAACCGCTTTGGAAAATGGTTATACCACCTTGATTATTGCTGACCACGGAAATTGTGAAACTATGATTAATCCAGACGGAAGCCCCAATACGGCTCA
>JBEBUB010000100.1:0-7873 GCA_040393445.1 Flavobacterium beibuense | reverse complement strand
CTTCAGGAACGACATCTGGAGCGAAATATATTCCGCTTACCAAAGAGTCGATGCCATCTCATATCAATGCTACCCGAAATGCAATTCTGCATTATATCAACGAAACCGGAAAAACAGATTTTGTAAACGGAAAAATGATTTTCTTACAAGGAAGTCCTATTCTGGAAGAAAAAAACGGAATCAAATTCGGACGACTTTCCGGAATTGCTGCTCATTACGTCCCGAAATACCTTCAGAAAAACCGCTTGCCTTCTTATCAAACCAATATTATTGAAGATTGGGAAACCAAAGTCAATAATATTGTAGAAGAAACCTTGCCTGAAAATATGACTTTGATTTCGGGTATTCCGTCTTGGGTACAGATGTATTTCGAGAAAATCAACGAAAAAACAGGGAAGAAGATAGGAGAAGTTTTTCCGAACTTTAGTCTATTTATTTACGGAGGTGTAAATTATGAGCCTTACAGAGCAAAATTTGAGAACCTTATCGGTAAAAAAATTGATAGCATTGAGCTTTTCCCTGCTTCTGAAGGATTTTTTGCCTACCAAGATTCCCAAACCGAAAAAGGAATGTTGCTGCTTTTAGACAACGGAGTTTTCTATGAATTTATAAAAGCTGAGGAATTTTTCTCAGAGAATCCAAAACGATATACGATTGGTGAAGTCGAAATGGGAATCAATTATGTGATGCTTATTTCTACCAATGCAGGACTTTGGGCTTATAATATAGGCGATACGGTTCAGTTTGTTTCGCTAAAACCGCATCGAATTGTTGTATCAGGAAGGGTGAAACATTATATTTCAGCTTTCGGAGAACATGTTATCGGGAAAGAAGTTGAAGAGGCTTTACAGAAAGCAATGGAAAATCTCGATGTTTCGGTAAACGAATTTACGGTTGCTCCACAAATCACTCCACAAAGCGGACTCCCTTATCATCAGTGGTTGATTGAGTTCGAAAAAGAACCTGAAAACCTTGAAGACTTTGCTTTGAGACTTGACCAAGAAATGCGAAAACAAAACACCTATTATAATGACCTTATCACAGGAAATGTTTTGCGAACGCTAATCATTACTAAAGTTCCGAAAAACGGTTTTCAGCAATATATGAAATCTATCGGAAAATTAGGAGGACAAAACAAGTTGCCTCGACTTTCAAACGACCGAAAGATTGCTTCTTTTTTTGATAAGTAATTTATTTGGCTGTAATTTCATCCACAAAAATAAAGGCTTCTCCTTTATCCGGAAATCCTTGATGCCACTCGGGTAATTTACCAAAATTATAGGCTTTTACTTTGATGTATTTCACATTTGTTTTGTTGAATTTAGCGGTAAATGTTTTGGTTTGAGCTTCATAATCTTTTGGATCGACAGTGTTTTTCACTGTAGAAATAAGATTGAAATCTTTCCCATTTTCTGAAATAAAGAATTCTACCTTGGTAGGCATTAAAATCCACGAACGAGTATCTTGTAAGAAATTAGCAGCGATTTCTGAAATTTCGGTTTCTTGTTTGAAGTCAACAATAGCTTCAAAATCTTGACTTTGATATCCGTGCCAATCGCCTTTTCTCCAGTTGGTAGTACCTTTGATTCCGTCAATGAGACCTTCATTGCCTCCGGCAAAATACATCGGAGTAGGTTTAGAGATTACTTCAACACTCCAATCGTTGTCTTTTTTATAGAAAGTAGCCGAAACAATTTTACTTTTTTCACCTTCATGTTCGGAATAAAGACGTACTTCGGTGGTTTCTTTAAGTGTATAAATAGATTTATCAGCAAGTTTAAAAGATCCTCCGTTTAGACTATAAAAATACATGATGTCTTGATTTTGAGAATTAAACCAGATTTGTATTTCGTCTTTAAACGATTTACTTTCTGATACTATCACCGGATTGGGTATAATCTGTTTGTGATTTTTTTGAGTTAATGGCTTTACGTTTTCAAAACCAAACATTTCCAATTCTATTTTTGGAGTGTTTTTCGTAATGGTTTTTGAGGTTCCGTCTTCAAAATTTACTTTGATTTTATCAAAATAAGGCTCAGTCGTGCTCCATCTCGGATATCCCGGAGTAACGGAATACAATCCCATGCTACTCAAAATATACCAAGCTCCCATTTGTCCGCAATCTTGATTTCCGATAAGACCATCAGGAGAATTCGGATAAAATTCATCCAAAATATAATGAACCAATTTTTTGGTTTTTTCGGGTTTTCCGATGTAGTTATAGAGATAAGCCATGTGGTGTGAAGGTTCATTTCCGTGTGCATATTGACCAATAAGCCCTGTGATATCAACCTGCTGTCTTCCGGTAGTTTCAGATTGCTCTGAAAACATCTCATCTAGTTTTTTCTCGAATGCCTTTGCTCCTCCATAAAATTGAATCATACCTTTAATATCATGAGGAACGAAAAATGAATATTGCCATGAATTTCCTTCCGTAAAGTTGTTGTTTACTTCTTTCGGGTCAAACGACTCTTCCCAACCGCCATTCTTTTTCGGACGCATAAATCCGGTGCTCCAATCGAAAGTGTTTTTCCAATATTGAGAACGTTCCATGAATTTTTGATAATCAGAATTGTTGCCTAAAAGCAAAGCCATTTGAGCAATACACCAATCGTCATAAGCATATTCTAAGTTTTTTGAAACACTTTCGTGTTCGTCATCAATAGTTATTTGTCCTGTTTTTTTATAGGCTTCTAAGCCCAACCAATCCAGATTAGCCGAATGCTTAGCCGCTTCGAAAGCCAATATGTAATCAAAACCTTCGATGCCTTTTGTCATAGCATCAGCCATCACAGAAACCGAGTGATAACCAATCATACAATCGGTTTCGTTGGAAGCCAATTCCCAAACCGGAAGTCTTCCGCCTTGCTCAAATTGTTTTAAAAATGTATTGATAAAATCAGATGTTCGTTTTTTGTCAATCAAAGTATAAAGCGGATGAGCGGCTCTAAAAGTGTCCCAAAGCGAAAAAACGGTGTAATAATCAAAACCTTCACCAAGGTGGACTTGGTTGTCACGACCTCTGTATTTTCCATCTAAATCCTGAGCAATGTTGGGTTGAATCATCAGGTGATACATGGCTGTATAGAAAACAGTCAGTTTGTCTTTGTCATTAGAAGTTACTTCGATTTTTGAGAGTTCTTTGTTCCAAAGTTGCTCTGTTTCTTGTCTTACTTTCTCAAAATCCCAATGTGGAATTTCCGTTGAGTTGAGTTTTGCTCCTTCATATCCCGTTAACGAAAGTGCTACTTTCACTTTGATTTTATCGCCTTTTTTTACGTTTTTCGAAAAAGCCAAAGCCAATTCTGTTCCTGAATAGACTTGTTTGTCTTGTTTTCCATTCGTTTTAAAAGCCGAAATTTCCATAGGCGAATCAAACTGGATATAGGCATAAATGTATTGATTTGTTGCCCATGCTTCACTACGCCTGAAAACTTGGATGGTTTTGTTGTCGATGATTCGAATTTCTCCTTCAAGTAACTTGTCTCTGTGATTCAAATCCAGAATGATATTGGCCTCTCCACTTTCGTTGAACGTATATTCGTGAAAGCCAACTCTTGTGGAAGTTGTTAGACGAACATCGATATTGTGTTTGTCAAGTTTCACGCTATAAAACCCGGTTTTTGCTTGTTCGTTTTGGTGAGAAAAAGTAGAAGAATATTCTTTGTTGTTCAAACTAGATTTACCCATGGTTGGCATCAGTAATATATCTCCGTAGTCCGAAACTCCCGTTCCGTTTAAATGAGTATGCGAGAATCCGTAAATCACATTATCCGAATAGTGATAGCCTGAGCAGCCTTCCCAACTTCCGTCAATTCTGGTGTCTGGTGAGAGTTGCACCATCCCGAACGGAGCTGTTGCTCCCGGAAAGGTATGTCCGGTTCCGTCTGTCCCGATCATCGGGTTTACGTATTTATAATAGTCTTGTGAAAAAGCACAAAAACTTATGATTATAAAGAGTAAAATAGTGAAATTTCTAGTCATTTTTTCAGGTGGTTTTAAAAATCAAATATAGTATTTTTATTTTTAAGCTTTTGTTTGATAAAAATATTTATTTTTGGAAAAATATAAAACTTGCAGAAAATGAGTGGATTAAAACGTTTTCTTGCTTTTAATAAAAACGAACGAAAAGGCGTTTTCGTGTTTTTTGTTTTTATTTTACTACTACAAGGAGTGTACTTTTGGGTTTCTACTTCGAAGGAACATTCTGCTGAAAATCCGGATGAGATTTCTTGGCTCAGCAATCAAAAAATTATAGACAGCCTGAAGAATATTAGTGAACCTAAACCTACGCTTTATCCGTTTAATCCGAATTTTATAAGTGATTTTAAAGGATATCAATTGGGAATGTCTGTTCAAGAGATAGACAAGTTATTCGAGTTTCGAAAAACAGGCAAGTTTGTCAATTCAGCCAAAGAATTTCAAGCCGTAACAGGAATTTCAGACAGTTTGTTACGTCTGATTTCACCTTATTTCAAATTTCCTGATTGGGTTGCGAATCCGAATAAACCAACCAATCAAAATTTTAAATCATTCGATAAAAAAGAAGAACCAATTGTCGCTCAAGATTTAAATTCGGCTTCTCAGGAAGACCTGATTAAAGTCAGAGGAATCGGAGAAAAGTTATCCGAAAGAATTTTGACTCACAAAGAAAAGTTGGGTGCTTTTGTGAGTATGGAACAGCTCAAAGAAATCTACGGCCTATCAGAAGAAGTAATCGAAGAAATGTCTAAATATTTTTATGTGACTGAAAGTTTGACTATTAAGAGAATTAAGATAAACGAACTTTCCATTAAGGAATTAGGTGAATTTCCCTATTTTAGATATCCGATTTCTAAGAATATTGTAGTGTATCGGAGTAATCACGGAAAAATTCGAAATTCTGAAGATTTAGCAAAAATTCCCGATTTTCCTGTTGAAAAAATCGAAATAATTGCTTTATATTTGGAATTCTAAAATTTTAAGGAAAAACGACTATGAATTTTGAAACATCTGAGACCCAAAAAATGATAGCTCAATCTATCAGAGATTTTGCAGAACAACACATTCGTCCGAATATTATGGAGTGGGACGAAAGCCAAACTTTTCCTGTGGAACTTTTCAAAAAATTGGGTGAAATGGGCTATATGGGAGTTTTGGTTCCCGAAGAATTAGGCGGTTCAGGTCTAGGTTATCACGAATATATCACAGTTGTTGAAGAAATTTCAAAAGTTGATTCTTCAATCGGGTTGTCTGTTGCGGCACACAATTCACTTTGTACGAATCATATTTTGACTTTCGGAAACGAAGAACAAAAAAAGAAATGGATTCCGAAATTAGCTACAGCAGAATGGATTGGAGCTTGGGGGCTAACAGAACACAACACAGGTTCTGATTCAGGAGGAATGTCAACTACGGCTGTAAAAGACGGAGATCATTGGGTGATTAACGGAGCTAAAAACTTTATTACTCACGCTATTTCGGGTCAAGTTGCTGTTGTAATTGTTAGAACCGGAGAAAAAGGAGATTCTAGAGGAATGACTGCTTTTGTGGTTGAAAAAGGAACTCCGGGTTTTTCTAGCGGAAAAAAAGAAAATAAATTAGGAATGCGAGCTTCAGAAACTGCTGAGCTCATTTTTGACAACTGTCGAGTTCCGGATGCTAACCGTTTAGGCGAAGTTGGTGAAGGATTCATCCAAGCGATGAAAATTCTAGACGGAGGTCGAATCTCTATCGGAGCACTTGCTTTAGGAATCGGAAAAGGAGCTTATGAAGCAGCTCTTAAATATTCTAAAGAAAGACATCAGTTCGGGAAACCAATCAGCTCTTTCCAAGCTATCGGATTCAAATTAGCTGATATGGCAACTGAAATCGAAGCTTCTGAATTATTATTACATAAAGCAGCTTATCTTAAAAACAACCACCTTCCGGTAACTACTATGGGAGCCATGGCAAAAATGTATGCTTCAGAAATGTGTGTGAAAGTTTCGACAGAGGCTATTCAGATTCATGGAGGATACGGATATACAAAAGATTTTCCTGTAGAAAAATTCTTTAGAGATTCTAAATTGTGTACTATCGGAGAAGGAACAACCGAAATTCAGAAATTGGTAATTTCGAGAAACATACTTAAAGACTAACACTTTTTTCATTTTGAATTTTAACCTCTTATACAATTTGTGTAAGAGGTTTTTTCATAAAAAAATCTAACTTTGCAACTTAACTTTTGATGGGAAATGAGCACAATCGAAACACAAACAATTTCATTAGAAAAGTATTTTGAACAGTTCCGAAACAACATAATCGGGATTGATCAAGAGTTTGATTCTCCTTTCGGGAAAAAGAAAATCATCTATGCAGACTGGACAGCCTCAGGAAGATTATATCGCCCTATTGAAGAGAAATTGATGAATGATTTTGGTTCGTTTGTAGCCAATACACATACCGAAACTACAGTATCTGGAACAGCCATGACTCTGGCCTATCACAAAGCCAGAGAAATCATCAAAAAACATGTGAATGCTTCTCAAGACGATGTTTTTATTGCTGCCGGAACCGGAATGACCGGAGTTATCAATAAGTTTCAACGGATTTTAGGACTCAAAGTTCCAGAAAACCTTCAAAAATACACAGATATCCCTCAGGAGAAAAAACCGGTTGTTTTTATCTCTCACATGGAACATCATTCTAACCAAACTTCATGGTTGGAGACTATTGCCAAAGTAGAGGTGATTCCAGCTTGTGAAAAAGGACTTATTTGTCTGGAAAGTTTTACTGAATTACTCGAAAAATATAAAGATTACACCTTAAAAATAGCCTCGGTTACGGCTTGCTCAAACGTAACGGGAATTCAAACTCCTTATCATCAAATTGCTAAGATGATTCACAAATATAACGGAGTTTGTTTTGTAGATTTTGCTTGTTCGGCTCCTTATGTAGCTATTGATATGCATCCTGATGAAGAATCGTATTTAGATGCTATTTTCCTTTCACCTCACAAGTTTTTAGGAGGGCCTGGTACTTCAGGAGTGTTGATTTTTAATAAAAAACTATATAAAAATATGATTCCTGACCATCCGGGTGGAGGAACCGTAAGTTGGACAAACCCATGGGGCGAACATAAATATTTAGATAATATCGAAGATAGAGAAGACGGTGGTACTCCCGGATTTTTGCAAGTGATTAAAACAGCTTTGGCTGTTCAGCTGAAAGAGCAAATGGGAGTAGAAAAAATGTTGGAAAGAGAACACGAAATCCTTGACTATGTTTTTGCTGAGCTCAATCAAATCCCAAATCTAACTATTTTGGCAGGTCAGCATGACAACCGTTTGGGAGTGATTTCGTTTTATATTGACGGATTGCATTATAATTTAGGAGTAAAACTCCTGAATGACCATTTCGGGATTCAAACCCGTGGAGGTTGTAGCTGTGCCGGAACCTACGGACATTATTTACTTCATGTTGATCAAGAAACTTCTCATTATTTAACCGATAAAATCTCTCAAGGATTCCTTTCAGAAAAGCCGGGCTGGATCAGAATGTCTATTCATCCAACTACGACAAATCAAGAAGTGGAATTTATTGTAAACAGCATAAAAGAAGTCGCTCAAAAACATAAAGAGTGGAGCAATGACTATAATTATAACAACCAAACCAATGAATTTACTCATAAAAATGCCACTTCGTTTGAGCATGATTTAGTAAAGCAGTGGTTTGAGAGTAATCATTTTTAATAGAAATTAGATTCAAATCAACCCTGAAACTTTCAACTTGATCTCGATAGTTATCAGGATTTGAAACAAAAACTCTATCTTTGCCCCTTTATTTTTAAAACCCAATTACACAGATGAAAGCAGGAATTGTAGGCTTACCCAACGTAGGAAAATCAACACTT
>JBEBUB010000099.1:0-7875 GCA_040393445.1 Flavobacterium beibuense | reverse complement strand
TTTGGTCGGCATTAACGATATAGGCTCCAAAGCCCCTCACAGCCTCTGAAATCAAGAAGTAAGGATTTCTATCGCCTTCAAACAATGCTGTGGGGTGGAACTGAATATAGGCCATATCTTTGACCGCAGCCCCCAATCGGTGAGCCATTGCCACTCCGTCTGCCGTAGCAATATTAGGGTTGGTCGTATGTTGGAACAATTGCCCCGAACCTCCGCTGCTGAGGAGTATGGTTTTGGCTGCTATAAATTGAGTTGTTTGTGATGCTTTGTCGTAAAAAATCGCTCCGACACATTGGTTTTGGTGAGCGACTAAGTCTAACACCGGAGTATTTTCTATCATGCGAATATTCGGGAAGCGTTGCAATTGCAACAGCATTTTCTGCTGTATTTCTAAGCCTGAAATGTCTTTGTGGTGAAGGATTCGGTGTTCGGTATGCCCACCTTCAAGGCCTAAATCCCAATCGCCACTGCTGTTTTTATCGAATGATACTTCGAATTCCAACAGCTCTTGCAGCCTTTCGGGTGCTTGATAGACCACCATTTCGATTATGTCTTTATCCCCGGCTCCCCCACCTGATTTGATGGTGTCTTCGATGTGTCGTTCGAAACTTTCTTTTAGGTTGTTGGTGACTACGGCAATTCCGCCTTGAGCAAATCGGGTATTGCTGTTGTCAGCCTTTGATTTGGTCATGATGGTGATAATTAAATCAGGACGTTTTAGGGCTGTTTTTACTGCAAAAAACAATCCCGACACTCCGGAGCCAATCACTAGTATATCTGTTTTCATTGCGGTTGAATCGTTACTTTGTTGAATCGTGAAATCGTTTAGGACAGCGCCAACATTCTTTCGATGGGCTTGAGGGCTTGGTGTCTCATTTGCTCATCAATCTTAATTTCTGGCGATTCGTCTTTGAGGCATTGGTAGAGTTTCTCTAGGGTGTTCACCTTCATAAAAGCACATTCGCTGCAAGCACAAGTGTTGTCTTCATACGACGGAGCCGGAATCAAGGTTTTGTGTGGCACTACTTCGGCCATTTTGTGAAGAATTCCCGCTTCGGTAGCGATGATAAAAGTATCTGAAGGGTCTGTTTTTACGTAATTTAAAATCCCTGACGTTGAGCCGATATAGTGAGCCAGTTTCAAAATATGACTTTCGGATTCCGGATGTGCGGCAATTTTAGCGTGAGGGTGTTTGTTGTATAGCTCTACGAGTTTATCGAACGAAAAGGCTTCATGCACTACACAAGAGCCTTCCCACAGTACCATATCTCGTCCGGTTTCTTTGATGAGGTGTTTGCCGAGGTTTCTATCGGGAGCAAAAATTATGGGTTGGTCTTGGGGTATGGATTCGATAATCTTTTTGGCATTAGATGAAGTGCAGACCAAATCGCTCATGGTTTTTATCTCTGCCGAACAGTTGATGTAGGTCACCACCTTATGGTTCGGGTATTTGGCCTTGAAAACTTTAAATTCTTCAGGTGGGCAACCGTCTGCCAGAGAACAACCGGCTTTCAGGTCGGGCAATACTACTTTTTTATCCGGATTCAGGATTTTGGCGGTTTCAGCCATAAAATGCACACCCGCAAAGACAATAAGGTCAGCATGGGTCGTAGCTGCTTTTTTAGAAAGCTCAAGACTATCGCCTACGAAATCTGCTATTTCTTGTATGGCTGCCTCCTGATAATAATGTGCCAATATCACAGCGTTCTTTTCTTGTCTGAGTTGGTTAATCGCTGCTTTGAGTTCTGATACATTCATACTTTTCCCAATAAAATTGGAAGCAAAATTAAGAGGCTCAAAAATGAAATTTTATGACTTGTGTCATATATTGGCAATAAAACCAATTTAAAAAGGAACAAAAAAAGGCTCTTGCTTAACCAGAACCTTTTACATATAAATGGGTCGAAATAACGAGTTATAGTCTTGTAAGTCGATTTTGCAGGTAAAAATCAGCCAACACCATAGCGGTCATGGCCTCTACGATTGGGACAGCTCTAGGCACCACACAAGCATCATGACGGCCTTTGCCTTGCATTTCGACTTCGTTGCCTTTTGCATCGATAGTCATTTGTTTTTGCATGATAGTAGCCACAGGTTTAAAAGCTACTCTGAAGTAAATATCCATTCCGTTTGAGATACCGCCTTGTATACCTCCGGACAGGTTGGTTATGGTAGTTCCGTCCGGGTTAAACAAATCATTGTGCTCTGAGCCTTTCATTTTAGCACCACAAAAGCCACTGCCGTATTCGAAGCCTTTTACAGCATTGATCGAAAGCATAGCGCTTCCTAACACAGCATGTAATTTATCGAATACGGGTTCTCCCAGCCCTACCGGCACATGCTGAACCACACAAGTAATGGTTCCGCCTACTGTATCTCCTTCTTTTTTGATTTGTTTGAGGTAATCCTCCATTTTTTGAGCGGTCTCCAAATCAGGACAGCGAATGGCGTTGCTCTCGGTAAGTGAAAAGTCTAAAGCTTGGTAAGGTTTATTGATAAAAATCTCTCCTACGCTCGACACGAAGGCATTGATTTTAATTTCGGATATGAGTTGTTTGGCCACAGCTCCCGCTACCACTCGACAAACAGTTTCTCGGGCAGAAGAGCGACCTCCGCCTCTGTAATCTCTGATACCGTATTTTTTGTCGTAGGTATAATCAGCGTGGGAAGGTCTGTAGATGTCTTTGATATGGTCGTAATCTTGTGATTTCTGATTGGTGTTTTCAATCACAAAACCGATGGGTGTTCCGGTTGTTTTTCCTTCAAAAATACCGCTTAGGAATCTCACTTTGTCGTCCTCCTTACGTTGAGTGACTAAAGTAGATTGTCCGGGTTTTCTACGGTCAAGCTCTTTTTGGATAAGCTCTAAGTCTATTTCGAGCCCGCTTGGGCAGCCTTCGATAATGCCGCCTAAAGCCTCTCCGTGAGATTCTCCGAAAGATGTAAGTTTGAATATTTTCCCGAAACTGTTACCCATTATTCTGCTCTCTGTGTTTTAGGTAGATAAAAAGCTCTGTCGATGGTCTCCATCGAGAAGGTTCCGTCTGAGTTCAAATAATAGCGAATCAGAATTTGCCCACCCATACTTTTGTTATCAAAATCAGCCAATATCCATCTGTGGTTTAAGAACTCTGCTCTACTGATAATCATACGATCATTTGAGTCAGGATAGCCAACTAAACTGTTTCCTTCTTTCTCAAAGTTAAGGTTTAATATAGAGTCTTTAACTTTTTGGATATCATTGTTTTGAAAATATTTTTCTACGTAGTCTAGAGCGGAATCATTTCCGTTTAAACTGTAATGTGAAATTTCAAAAATACGGGTCTCCAGAGAGTCAATAACGGCTTTTTTCTGCTCATATTTTTGCTCCATTTTTTCCATTCGTTCTACTTCATTGGCACCTTTTTTAGTGAAATACATATACGTAAACACATTAATCAAAGCCGAAAAAATAAACAGATACAGATATATTTTTTTCATCGTTTAAACATTATTATTAACTAAATTTCTACTACCAAATTGTCATAGGCCAAAAACACATTTTCAGGCAATTGTTTTTGCACTTCTTCATGAAAGCCTAGCATTGGGCTAATGTGAGTGATATAAGCTCTTTCGGGCTGTACTCTTTCGATAAAATCCAAAGCTTCTTGAAGGCTGAAATGCAAATCATGAGGTTCTATTCGAAGGGCATTAATCACCAAAGCCTTAGCTCCCTTGAGTTTCTCTTCTTCTTCTTTTTCAATGACTTTAGCATCCGTAATATACACAAAATCACCAATTCTGAAGCCGAAAATAGGCAACTTTCCGTGCATAATATTGATAGGCACTACGGTTGTGTCACCAATAGTAAAATTTTGGTTTTTAACTACTTCAATCGGCAATACTTCTGGAGCTCCCGGATAGCGGTCTTCGGTTTCGAATATATAATCAAATCGTTTTTGAAGAGATGTAAGCACTCTTTTATGCAAATAAAACGGCATTTTGCCTTGTCTGTGACAAAAAGGGCGAATGTCGTCTATCCCTGCCGTGTGGTCTGCATGTTCGTGAGTAAAAAGGATTCCGTCTAGCTTTGTGCATCCACAAGTGAGCATTTGTTGCCTAAAATCAGGGCCACAATCAATCACGTAGGAATGGTCGTCCCAAGTAACCCAAACTGAAACTCTAAGTCGCTTATCTTTAGGGTCTTTACTTAAACAAACCGGATGCTTACTGCCTATAATGGGGATTCCTTGAGATGTGCCTGTACCTAAAAAATGTATCTTCAAAACTGAAACGCTTATTTTCACACAAAATTAATACTATTTCTTGAGAAACACAGTCAATTTTCGTATTTTTGCACAAATCACATTTTTAGGTAGTAGCATTTTGGGAACAGAGATTATTCTTAAAGGGGACAGAAAAATTGACACTATCCCGTCTATCGAAGACAAAGCACTTCGCATCAACAGAAATCTTGATATTTACGGAACTTTTGCCGAAATCGGTGCAGGACAAGAAACAGTAAGACATTTCTTTAGAGCCGGAGGTTCGTCTAGAACCATTGCTAAGGCGATGTCTGCTTATGACAAAGACTTTAGTGATGCCATTTATGGTATGGAAGATGACGGGCGTTATGTTACCGAATCTCGACTAAAAAAAATGCTATCGCACGAAATCGACCTTATCGAAAAGCGTCTGAATCGTGACAAACACCCGAATAAACTCTTCTTTAGTTTTGCTAATACGGTAGCGACTATCGACTTTGCTAAGCAATTCAAAGGGCATGGTTGGGTAGGTATCAAATATCAAATTGAGCCAGACCAAGAGTACAACGAAATTATCCTTCACGTTCGCTTCAAAGAAAACGATTCGAGACTGCAACAAGAAACCCTCGGAATTTTAGGTGTAAACCTGATTTATGGAGCTTTCTATAAGTATAATCAGCCTAAAAAACTTCTCAAATATCTTTATGATCACTTGAGCAAAGACCAATTGGAGATTGACACGATCAACTTCTCAGGGCCTTTGTTTAAAGATGTTGACAACCGTTTGATAAGCCTTCAATTGGTTAAAAACGGAATGACCGAAGCCGTTATGTTTAGCCCTGAAGCGAAAAACATTTTGCCTGCCAATGTGCTTTACAAGAAAAATATTTTGGCGCTTAGAGGAAGTTTCCGTCCGGTTACTAAGGTGAATATGGATATGTATGAGAAGTCATACGAAATGTTCCTTCAAGAGAAAAAAGTTGATAAAGAGAATACTTTAGTTGTTTTTGAAATTACGTTGTCTAACCTGCGTTCTGAAGGGGAAATTGACGAAAAAGACTTCTTAGACAGAGCGGAATTACTTTGTTCTTTAGGGCAAACCGTAATGATTTCAAACTTCCAAGAATACTATAAAGTGGTGGAATACTTCTCAGAATACACCAAAGCCCGTATGGGAATCGTGATGGGTGTTCCGAACTTGATTGACGTATTCGACGAGAAATATTACAGACACCTATCGGGTGGAATTCTAGAGGCTTTCGGGAAACTATTCTATAGAGACTTGAAAGTATTTTTATATCCGATGCTGGGTGAAAACGAAGAAGTAATCACTTCAGAGAATCTGAGAGTACATCCGAGAATGAAAGAGCTTTACAACTTTTTTAAATTCAACGGAAAAGTAATTGATATTACAGATGTTGACACCAGCCATTTGGGAATTTTCTCAAGAAAAGTGCTTAAAATGATTGGTAACAAAGAAAGCGGTTGGGAAGAAATGCTACCTGAAGGTATCGCAGAACTCATCAAACAACATTACCTTTTTGACTATTCAGAATAGTTGTGAGTTGTGAGTTTTTAGTTTGATTATTGTTGACTAAACTCTCGGGTCAAGATACGCATATATCAAATCAACCAAGATATTGATTAGGATAAAAGTTGTGGCAATGGTGAGCACAGCTCCCATAATCACAGGCAAGTCTTGATAGTTGAGTGCATCCACGATTTCTTTCCCGAGACCGTTCCAACCGAAGATATATTCTACGAAAACAGCCCCGGCTAGCATCGAAGCAAACCAACCTGAAACAGCTGTCACCACAGGATTTAGCGAGTTTTTCAGAGCATGTTTACGTATGATTTTAGGCATCGAAAGCCCTTTGGCTTTAGCCGTACGGATATAGTCTTGATTTAAGGTTTCTAGAAGTGAATTTCTCATGAGTTGCACCACCACAGCCAGCGGACGAATTCCTAACACTATAGCAGGTAAAATAAGATTCTTCCATTGAATGTATTTTCCTTCTCCAAAATCATCGACTTCATAAAGGCTTCCGTTCATATTCAAGCCTGTATATTCATACAACACGAAACCGAATATCCAAGCAAATAAAATAGCAGCAAAAAAGCTAGGGGTACTCATTCCTAACGTACTGACCACAGCAATAAGTCTATCCCAAAACGAGTTTTGATATAAAGCGGAGATAATCCCGAGCAATATTCCTACAAAAATGGCTATCAGAATAGCAAATACGGCCAGAATAGCGGTGTTAGGCAAAGTGTCGGCTATAATCTCTGTTACGGATTTACCGGTTTTATGAAAGCTTTCTCTAAGGTAGGGTAATTTTAAAGCGAACTGCTTCTCTCCTACTGAAAAAAGCGAAACTCCCGTGTATTTTTCATCCGTAAAAAAACTGTAATCCTCAGAATTGGTGCTGTGTAGTGAAACAGGCGAAAGGTCATTCAGATACAGCAAATACTGCTCAGACATGGGTTTATCGAATCCGTATTTCTTTCGGATGGCTTCCATTTGTTCTGAGTCTTCGTTTTGATCTAGCATCATTCGGGCAGGGTCTCCCGGCAATACGTTGAATAGAAAAAATATCACCGTTACCACTCCGAAAAGTGTAAAAAGAGCATATCCGAGTTTGGAAAAAAAGTAACGAAGCATAGCTACAGAAGCAAAAGCCCAAAAGTAAGGAATTTCCGATAAAAAAATCTTAAAACCGGAAATGTTAAACGGATTCTTAGTAACTTTATCCAAATTTTTTCGCCTTATGAAAATTGCAATTGTTTGCTACCCAACCTTCGGAGGAAGCGGTGTTGTAGCTACGGAATTAGGCCTTGAGCTTGCTAAAAAAGGACACGAAATACACTTTATCACCTATAATCAACCGGTTCGGTTGGAGCTTTTGAGTCCGAATATTTATTACCACGAAGTAAACGTCCCAGAATATCCGCTTTTCCATTATCAGCCTTATGAATTGGCTCTTTCGAGCAAAATCGTAGATATGGTGAAACTCTACAACATCGAGATTCTCCATGTGCATTACGCTATTCCGCATGCTTATGCCGGTTATATGGCTAAAAAAATGCTGGAAGACGAAGGAATCAAAATCCCGATGGTAACCACCCTTCACGGTACCGATATTACACTAGTCGGAAAACACCCAAACTATAAAACAGCGGTGAGCTTTAGTATCAATAAATCTGATGTAGTAACGGCTGTATCAGAGAGTTTGAAAAACGAGACCTTAGAGATTTTCAACATTAAAAACGAAATAAAAGTGGTTCCGAATTTTATTGATTTCTCTGTTGAAAGCTACCAGAAAGTATCTCCTTGTGAGCGACATATTTTGGCTAAAAACAATGAGAAAATCATTACGCATATCAGTAACTTCAGAAGCGTAAAACGCATTCCGGATATCATCAACATCTTTAACGGAATCCAACAACAAATTCCGGCTCGACTGATGATGGTAGGTGACGGCCCGGAGAGGGAAAAAGCCGAAAGACAATGTCGAGAATTAGGCATTGCAGACAAAGTGGTTTTCTTTGGGAATTCTCACGAAATCAACCGAATTTTATGCAGTTCAGACTTGTTCTTACTTCCGTCAGAAACTGAGAGTTTTGGTCTGGC
>JBEBUB010000098.1:0-7892 GCA_040393445.1 Flavobacterium beibuense | reverse complement strand
TGAATCACTTCGTCGAATACTTCGAAAATTTTGTGAGGATTGTCTTCGGTTACCATTTTCTGGCGGTATTGTTTAAAGTCCGGAATACCTTTGAAATAGTTAGTATAATGTCTTCTCATTTCAACAATTCCGAGTCTTTCGCCTTTCCATTCCATTGACCAAATCAGGTGATTTCGGGCAGCTTCAACTCTATCGCTAACTGTTGGTGAAGGTAGTTTTTCACCGGTTTTGAAATAGTGTTTGATTTCGTTGAAAATCCAAGGATAACCAATAGCTGCTCGACCAATCATCATTCCGTCAAGGCCGAAACGATTTTTATATTCCAAAGCTTTTTCAGGGCTGTCGATATCTCCGTTTCCGAAAATCGGGATGTGTAATCGAGGATTGTTTTTGATTCGCTCAATATGTGTCCAGTCAGAATGACCTTTATACATCTGAGCTCTCGTACGAGCATGAACAGTTAGCGCTTGAACTCCGACATCTTGAAGACGTTCTGCCACTTCATCGATATTAATTGAGGTTTCGTCCCAACCTAAACGGGTTTTTACGGTTACAGGAAGATTGGTGCTTTTCACAACTGCTTTTGTGAGTCGAACCATCAAATCTACATCTTTCAAAACTCCGGCTCCGGCTCCTTTACAAACTACTTTTTTAACCGGACAACCAAAGTTGATGTCAACTAAATCGGGCTGTACTGTCTCTACAATTTTAGCCGAAAGCGCCATTGCCTCTTCGTCTCCACCAAAAATTTGGATTCCGACAGGACGTTCGTAGTCAAAAATATCGAGTTTTTGACGACTTTTCATGGCATCTCTGATAAGCCCTTCAGAAGAAATAAATTCCGAGTACATCAAATCTGCTCCGTGCAATTTGCAGAGCCTACGAAAAGGCGGATCACTCACGTCTTCCATAGGAGCCAGCAAAAGCGGATACTCGGGTAAAATAATATTTCCTATTTTGGGCATTTTCGGGAAATTTTTGCAAAGATATGTTTTTTCGATTAGAGTACCTTTTTATCACTCTAATTATAACATTCTGTTGAGATTTCGCAAGATTTATTTCCCTACTGAAGTAATCACAAACAAAGATCTTCTGTTGAGCTGGTGCTCTTCTTCTGTACACTCTACTCCATCTTCACAGTGATTTACCAATTGTGTTTCTCCATAACCTTTAGCGGTAACTCTGTGAGGTGCGATTCCGTTTTTAACCAACCATTCTCTTGTTGATTTTGCTCTTTTGTCTGAGAGTTTCAGGTTATAAGAATCACTTCCTCTACTGTCTGAATGAGAACCAATTTCGATTTCCAGATT
This sequence comes from Flavobacterium beibuense, assembly GCA_040393445.1. Lineage (GTDB taxonomy): Bacteria > Bacteroidota > Bacteroidia > Flavobacteriales > Flavobacteriaceae > Flavobacterium > Flavobacterium beibuense_B. The sequence goes on along the minus strand of JBEBUB010000098.1, from coordinate 6,582 downwards.
CGGATAATCTTCCATTACTTGAAGTACTTTTGCGATTTCGATTTCTGCATCCGGTCTGATATCCCATTTGTTGAAATCAAAATAGAGCACCGGAATATCTAACAAGTCGTTTAGCGCTTTACCTACTTCTGGCAATTCGGCTATTTTTTTCAATGCTAAATCTACTTGAACCTCTCCTGATTCTTTACCTGTTCTGATGAATTTTTCTTCTATTGTATAGTGCTCTTTTTCTGCTCTCACACGATAGACTTTGTCACATCTGGCATTTGATTTTTCAAAAGAATATTTCCCTTCTGCATCTGAAGTAGTGGTTGCAATAAGGTTTTGGTTTTCGTCATACAAACTCACTTGAGCTCCCTCAAGAGGTTCTTTGGTTTGAATATCTGTTATAACTCCAAAAATAAGATTTTCACAAGGAGGTGTTACGATTTTGTAAAACTTAAATATATCATCATCACCAATACTCTCTTCTCTGTTTGAAGTAAAGTATCCGACTTTAGCTTTTTCGTCAATATAAAAAGCAAAATCATCCATAGGGCTATTGATGGGTTTGGCCATATTCACGGCTTCTTCATACTCACCATCTTCAGTAATTTTAGAAACAAAAATATCTAATCCGCCAAGACCTAATTTCCCTGTTGAAGAATAATACAATTCGTTTTTATCGCTCACAAAAGGAAAACTCTCTCTCCCTTCAGTGTTTACGGTTGGGCCTAAATTCACCGGTTTTCCGTAAGTTCCGTCTTCTTTGATTTCGACTTTCCAGATATCTGCATCACCTATGGTTCCAGGCATATCTGAGGCAAAATACAAGGTTTTGTTATCCGGAGACAACGCCGGATGAGCTACGCTATACTCATCATTATTAAATGGGAGTTCTTCGATGTTTGTCCACTCACCATTTACTAATTTGGCCTTATAGATTTTTAGTAGTGTAGTGTTGTCTTTATTAAATCCTCTTTTTTTAAGGTAATTATTTCGTGTAAAATAAACGGTTTTTCCATCGTTTGTAAAAACAGGAGTTGCTTCGTTATATTGAGAATCAAGATTCTCTGAAAACAGCTTAATTTCACCAACAGTATTTGTGGTATCTACTTGAGCAGCATACAAACCTGAATAAGGTTGGTTGTTCCAAGCCATTGGTTTTGTATCTGATTTTCCGGGAACAAATCGAGTAGAGGTAAAAATCAATTGACCTTTGTAAAAAATGGTTCCGTAGTCTGATAATTCGGAATTCAAACCTTCTACACTCTCTACTTCATAACGAACTGAATTTTCTTCAATTACATCCAGATAGGTATCGAGGTTAGGTTTTGCAGCACCTCTTACCTTATAATATTTCTCTAAATATTCATTGGCTTCGTCATAGTCTTCGATTGCTTTAAGACTGATTGAATATCTGAGGTAATATTCCGGATCTTCAACAGTAGCTTGCATCTTAAACATTTCTGTATACCATTTAGCCGCTTCAGGATATTGAGCATTAAAGTAATAAGCATTGCCCAAATGCCTCACCATATCATAGGTTTTATATCCTCTTTGAACTACTTTTTCGTAAGTAGAAATAGCGTTTATATATTCTAAATTCTGGTATTGCTCTGTTGCTTTTTTTATTTGTTTTTGCTGAGCAACAGACACAAAAACTCCAGCTAAAAACGCAATAACTATGTATAATCTTTTCATTGTATAGGTAAGGTTTGGTTGGGTTTGATTTCGAGACAACGACCAATAAAACAACATCTTCAATCCTAATTTACTTAACAGAATGTCTTACTTTATTTTTGAGATATCAAAATTCTACGAAATTCATCCAAAATTAAGACTTTTTGAACAACCTACAACAACACTTAATTAAAAATAAGACAATTGAAATATTAACATCACTCAATATTGAGGCAATAAAACAAATAGCTTAAAAGAAAATGAAAGATTTATTCTGAAGTATTTTGGCCCGAAATTACTATGAATTCGCTTCGTCTGTTTTTCTGGTGCTCTTCTTCAGAACATTTCACACCATCAGCACAATGGTTGACAAGTTGTGTTTCTCCATAACCTTTTGCGGTGAGTCTTTCAGGAGCTACACCATTATCAATTAGCCATTGTCTAGAAGATTTCGCTCTTTTATCAGACAACTTCTCGTTATAAACATGGCTTGCTCTAGAGTCTGTATGAGAACGGATTTCTAACACGAGAGTTGGATGCTCAAACATGACAGCCAATATTTTCTGCAATTCGATTTCTGCATCCGGACGGATATTCCATTTGTCTAAATCGAAATATATTTCTGGTATTTCCAGAACAAACCTTAAATCTATTCCGGGAGTTAATTCTTCTTTTATTTTTTTAATAGCAAAATCAAGCTTTGATTCTCCTGAAATATCAGGAATTTGAATCGATTTCTCATCAGTTAAATAATTGTTTTGTGAAACTCTTACTCTATAAATATTTTCACAAACTATTTCGTTGTCAAAAACATATTTACCCTGACCGTTTGTGGTGTATTTTGCCAATAATTTTTCATCAGCATTAAATAATTCCACAAGTGCACCTTCTAACGGTAGTTCTGTATCTATATCTGTAATCACTCCGGCTAAAAGTTGTTCGCATAGTATTTTTTTAATTTCTGTAAACCTATAGATATCGTCATAGCCCTGTCCTCCTTCACGATTGGATGAAAAAAATCCTTTACGGCTATTCGTATCGATATAAAACCCGAAATCATCCATCGGACTATTGATATCTTTACCAACATTTATAGGTTCTGAACAACCTTTGTCTGTAATTTTAGATACAAAAATATCTAACCCTCCTAACCCGGGATGACCATCTGAAGCAAAAAACAGTTCATTTTCATCAGAAACAAACGGAAAGGTTTCTTTTCCTTCTGTATTTATTTTAGTACCTAAATTTTGTGGTTTACCATAAGTTTTATGGTTAATAACATTCACCCACCAAATATCTGAACCACCTATACTTCCGGGCATATCAGAAACAAAATACAAGGTTTTTTCATCAGGGCTCAATGCAGGATGTGCTACATTGTATTCAGAGCTATTAAAAGGAAGTGCTGTGATATTACTCCACTTACCATTTATAAGTGAAGCTCTGTAAATTTTTAAATTAGTTGTTCCGTCTGAAGATTTACCTCTTTTTTTGAGGTAATTATTTCTTGTGAAATAAATGGTTTTTCCGTCTTTTGTAAAAATGGGAGTAGCCTCATTAAATTTGGAATCCAATTGAGATGAAAAATTCCTAGGTTCACCTAAACTGTCTCCGTCTATTTTAGCAACATATAAAACTGAGAACGGTTGATTATTCCATTTTTGAGTGGTGGACGTGAAAATACTATTCTTTCTAGTAGAAGCAAAAACGAGATTACCATCATAAATGGTTGCTCCATAATCAGAAAATTCAGAATTTATAGTTTGTATAGGAAATATAGTAAAACGACCGGAGTTTCTTTCGATTTCTTCTATATAGTTTCGGGAAGAGTTAAATAATTCTCCTCTAAAATCATTGCCTTTTTTTTGAACAAACTTCTCTAAATACTCTTCAGCTTTAGCGTAATCTTGCTTTGACTTTAGACATTGAGCATACCTATAATAATATTCAGGATTACTAGCTACCGGCTCAAGCTTAAAGAGTTCTTCATACCAGATTCCTGCCTCAATAAATTGTGAATTGAAATAATAAGCATCGCCTAATTTTTGAAGTATTACCGGAGTTTTATATCCTTTTTGGGCTACCTTTTCATAAGTTTTAATAGCATCGACATAAGCGAACCTTTCGTATGATTTCTCTGCTTTTTTCACATAGGTTTTCTGACCATAAGCATTGGTTAAAAAAAGTAATCCGATTATATATAAAAAACAATGCTTCATTGCCTGTATTTACTTTTAAAAAAACCTAGGAGGAATTATTCGGTCAATTCTCTTTATAAACTCATATCTCAAAAATATCTCATGAGAGCCTGAGTTATAGTTAGCTAATTGGGTTGTTTCTGCATCATAAGAATAGCCTATAAACCAACCATCTGTTACTTGAAATCCTACCATAGCACTTACTGCCGCCTGCCATCTCCAAGCAACACCCAAAGTAAATTGCTCATAAAACAACGCATTAGCAGACAAATCGACTTGCAAAGGAGCTCCTGTTACGGCCTTCAACATAACAGTCGGTTTAATTTTCACGACAGCAGACATATCAAAGACATATCCAGAAATCAGATAGCCATGAGTACGTTCAGAGGCCAAAGATTCTCTATCATTATCATTATAATGTTTGGTTTCCAAAATATTAGGCACAGACAAACCTACATAAAACTCGTCAGAATACAAATAGGCTCCTGCTCCAACATTGGGTGAAAATCGATTCGAAATATTATTCAGATAAGGGTCGTTGGGATCCCATATATTAAGTTTGGTAAAATCTACATTGAGTAAATGTGCTGTTCCTTTTAATCCTAAAGCTAGTTGATACCTTTTATCAGCAGACATCGGAATCGTATAAGAAAAATCAGCAGAGATAGTACTTTCTTCAGAAATTCCGATTCTGTCATTCATAAAAGTTACACCTAACCCTACTTGTTTTCCTACAGGAGAATGAGCAGAAAATACACCTGTATCGGGAGCTCCTTCAAGACCAATCCATTGTGTTCGATACATACCAAAAATACTCAACACTTCTCGTGAGCCTGCATAAGCCGGATTCACATTAATAGTGTTATACATATACTGTGTATATTGTGGATCTTGTTGAGCATTTGCTACTATTGACAACAAAGCAACAATTGCAATATATCCTCTATGTAATTTTGTATGTATAGTTCTTTTCATGTATTATGTCTGTAAGGTCAGCTATTGTTAATCTTTGTAGGCCTTTAATTAGATTGTAAATGTAAGTAACCTACTTTTCGTTTTTTTCGAGGGTTCCCATCGCCATCATACAGATATTCAAAGGTATAAAAATTTGTTATCTTTATGCTTAATAGCTACAAACAGTCTAATCTAACTTCAAATAACTTCTCTTATTTTTATACCTTTGTTAGTCTAAATTATTTATTTTGAAAACCGCATTTGATACTGTTGCCAAGATTATTAAAGGCAAAGCAATACTAAATAAAACAACCGATATAGATATTATTTCTATTGATAGTCGTTCCCTTCAAAACAATGCTACGACTTTGTTTTTTGCCTTGACGGGAAAAAACAGCGATGCACATCAATATATAAATGAGCTTGAACAAAAAGGTGTTTGTAACTTTGTCGTATCAAAACTTCCGGAAAACACTCAGAAAAGCAATTTTATTCTGGTTGAAAACACCCTAAAAGCCTTACAGGAATTTGCTGAAAGTTATAGACAGAATTTTCATTTCCCGATTATTGGAATTACAGGAAGTAACGGAAAAACTATTGTGAAAGAATGGCTCAATTTCTTATTGTCTCCTGATTACAACATTGCTCGAAGCCCTAAAAGTTATAACTCACAAATTGGAGTTCCGCTTTCGGTTTTAGGAATCAACGAAAATCACAATTTCGGAATCTTTGAAGCTGGTATTTCGCTACCTAACGAAATGCAAAATCTCGAAAAAATCATCAGACCAACTATCGGGATTCTTACGAATATTGGTGATGCTCATGACGAAGGTTTTACAGACAAAAAACAAAAGATTTCAGAAAAGTTAAAGCTTTTCAAACATGCTGATGTTGTTATTTTTCAGAAAAACGAACTCGTAGAACAACTTTTAGAATCATACAACGTAAAATCTTTTTGTTGGAGTTTTGAAAAAAGTGACAATGCTTTGTTCATCAAAAAATCGACTTCCAAAAACGTAACAACACTAGCATTTACATTCCATAATCAAGATTTCGAAGTAAAAATTCCGTTCAGCGATTATGCTTCTACGGAGAATGCCATTAATGCTATGATGGTGTTGCTGCATTTGGGTTACGACAAACAAACGGTGGAGAATCGTATGCAAATGTTGTATCCGATGGAAATGAGACTTAAAGTTAAAAACGGAATCAACAACAGCACTATCATTGATGATAGCTATATTTCTGATTTCCAATCCCTAAAAATCGCTTTAGACTTTTTAGAGCAACAAAAACAACACAAGAAAAAGACTATCATTTTTTCAGATATACTCCAAAGTGGGAAAGACGAAACCGAACTCTATCGTGAAGTTTCGGAACTTTTCACTCAAAATAAAATCACTAAAGTCATCGGTATCGGAAAGCAAATCTCTCAACATAAAGATTTGTTTAAAAACATCGAGACTTATCAGAACACAAGCGAATTTCTGAAAAACTTCGACAATTCTCAATTTGCTAATCAAACTTTACTGATTAAAGGAGCTAGAAGTTTTCATCTGGAAGAAATCGTATCGGTTTTAGAAGAAAAAACCCATCAAACCGTTTTGGAAATCAATCTGAATGCGATAACTCACAATCTGAATTATTTTAAATCGAAACTCAAACCCGAAACCAAAATCATGGTTATGATTAAGGCTTTCGGTTACGGAAGCGGAAGTTTCGAAATCGCTAAATTGCTCGAATATCACAAGGTTAATTACTTAGGTGT
>JBEBUB010000097.1:0-7953 GCA_040393445.1 Flavobacterium beibuense | reverse complement strand
CTATGAAACATAAAAACACCTCAACACAATCTAATGAAATTCTCTCTTATTTTAATAGCAGGAGCAAAGTTTGTTTTGAATATAAAGAGGCTTTAAAAGTTTTGCCTAATTCTAAAGAAAATACGGTTAGACGATTACTAAGTGATATGACTTCAAGAGGATTATTAATGAGAATTAAAGATGGGGTTTACTATATTATTCCTTATGAAGAAAATCCTGAAACTTTTATGCCCGATTGGCATCTAATTGTAAAATATTTAGTAAAAGAAGCCAAGCATTACATCGGATATTATTCAGCCTTACAAATCCATAACCTAATAACGCAACCATCATTAAAAGAACAAATTGTGGTAGCCAAACAAATAAGACCATCAGAAGTTAAAATTAAAGACATTACTTTTCAATTTATCTACCACAACGAAAGTCATTTTTTTGGAGAAAAGAAAACATGGATCGATAATTTCAACAAAGTAATTTGTTCTGACATCGAAAAAACAATAATAGATTGCCTCTTTAAACCAGATTATGCAGGAGGAATTGTTGAAGTAGCAAGAGCGATATACACCACAAAAGAGAAACTAAATTATAGTAAACTTTTAGAATATGCCATAAAATTCAATTCACAAGCAGTCATTAAAAGATTAGGGTTTATTTTGGAACTTTTTGAAATTGAAACACATATCATTCAAGAATTGCAAAAAATAAAAACAGCCTCTTATGTGGTATTAGATACCGAATTACCCAAAACAGGTAAAAGAAACAGTCGTTGGAGTATTCAACAAAATTTAGATATAGAAACTATTAAAACAGCTATGTTTACATGATAAAACCAGGCGAAATACAAAAGAAAGCAAATCAAGTAGGTGTTCGTGATCAGCAAATCGAAAAAGATTATATCCTGTCTTGGATTCTTTGGGGAGTTGCAAATCACGAGCAACTTTCAAAAATATTGGTATTCAAAGGTGGAACGGTATTAAAAAAAGTCTATTTTGAAGACTATCGTTTCTCTGAAGATTTAGACTTCACATTGTTAGATAATGAAACAACAAACGAACAAATTTTTGATTGGTTCAAAGATACTTTCGAAGAAATAAAAGAAGAAGCCAATATTCCATTAGAAATCATTGATGACAACGAACACGAAGATGGAGGTATTAACTTTTACATTGGCTATGTAGGTCCATTAGGTGGTTTTGGGAGCAATAAGAAAGTAAAAGTAGACATCTCAAGAAGTGAAAAATTAGAGTTTGAACCAGTAATAAAAAATACAATAGTAGAATATTCAGATTTAGACGACTATAAACTTTTATGTTATCCTTTAGAAGAGCTTCTAGTCGAAAAATTAAGATGTACTATGCAACGCACGCAACCAAGAGATTATTATGACATTTGGTATTTAGTTGAGGTAGAAGCAATGGAGGTAGAATATTATGTCAATGAGTTTAGGAACAAATGTGAAAGTAAAGGATTAAAACCGGAAGATTTTCACAGCAAACTAGAACAGAAATTACCACAATACAAAGCCCGTTGGAAAAATTCAATGAATGATCAAATCAAAGATTTACCTGATTTTGAACAGGTAGAAAGAGAAGTTAATAGAAAGATTAGGAATTTTTATGAATCCTAACATAAGGAGTAATGAATAAAATAGATTTAATAGACTACAAAATAACACCTTTTTTAAGATGGACTGGGTCTAAAAGATGGTTCGTGAAAAAATACATAAATGATTTTTTGCCTAAATCCTTTAATAATTATCATGAGCCATTTCTTGGAGCTGGATCCGTATTTTTCTATTTAATTAATTTAAACGAAAAAATTGACCGTAAATATTATTTATCTGACACTAATGAAGATCTAATTAATACTTATATTCAATTAAGAGATAACCCTCATGATGTTATTAAATATTTAAAGAAACTCAAAAACACTTCTGAAGATTATTATAGAATTAGAAATGAAAATCCAAGAATAAAAGAAAAAAGAGCTGCAAGATTTATTTATTTAAATAAAACATCTTTTAATGGTATTTTTAGAGTGAACAGTAAAGGGATATATAATGTCCCATATGGAAAACAAGAAAATGTTAATTTTATAAATGAAGAATTATTATTAAGTATTAGTTTGAAGCTTAAAGATGTAATAATTCAACACGAAAGTTTTGAAAATAATCTCAATAATATTGAAAAGGGGGATCTAATTTTTATTGATCCTCCATACACAGTAGCACATGAAAATAATGGTTTTATTGAATATAATCAAAAATTATTTTCTTGGGACGATCAAGAACGTTTAAAAGTTTATATTGAAAATATTATTGAGCGTGAAGCTTTTTTTATTCTAACAAATGCTTCTCATATTTCTATAACCAACTTATATCGTAACATAGGTAAAATCAAAAAATTATCTAGAAACAGCCAAGTTGGCGGACGGAATAAGACAAGAGGAGTATTTAATGAATTGATAATCTACAATACAAAATCAAAATAATGAGTGAAAAGAAAGTAAAAATAGCTGTTATTAGTGATTTACATTGCCATCCTTCTAACCATTCTTCGAGTAGTTCTTATCTATTGACAGATAAGCTAAGATATCCTTCAATTGATCATCCTGTTGAAAGCTTATTAAATGTAATTGATAATGATGAGTTGATTGTTGACATAACACTTTGTCCTGGAGATTTTACTGATAAATCAAACACTCAGGGTTTAATTTCGGGCTGGGATTTTTCAATTGAAATAAGTCAAAAACTTAAATCAAAAGAAATAATTGCGACAGTGGGTAATCATGATGTAGATGTTTATCAAGCAACCTCAAATTACAGTTTAACAAATGTTAAGGGTATAAAAAAAGGTTTTCCAATTGCTAATGAATCTAACAGAGATACTTTTTGGTCAAAAGGCTGTGCTTTTATAGAGAACGAATTTTCCCGAATACTGGTTATAAATAGTTCTCATTTTCATTATAACAAAGAATCATCTCATAATGGTAAAATTAGTGAAGAAGCTTTGGAATATATAGATAAATATCTAAAAGAGAATAATGATGACAAAATTAAAATAGCTATGAGTCATCACCCACCAATCCCACACCCTAGAAAACATTTGGGAGAAGATGACAAAATCGTAAATGGCGAAGATCTTTTAGATCTTTTAGGTAGCCATAATTTTGATTTATTTATATATGGGCACAAACATGACCCTTTCATAAAATATCATGGAAGCTATAATTTAGCTTTATTTTCTTCGGGTAGTTTTTCTGCATATACAAATCTTTCTTTCACGGGATATCGTAACGCTTTTCATATACTAGAATTATCTAAACAAGATCAAAAATGCAAAGGAACAATTTCAACATGGACTTATATGCCAAATGATGGTTGGAAGTTGAATTTTGATGAAAGTGCATTTGCTCCAAAATCAGGTTTTGGAAACGAAAAAACAGTCGAACAAATATTTTCAGAGATTGAAAATCTACTAAAAGATAAAATGAAAATGACTTGGAATGAAGTTTCCAAAAAAATACCTGATTTAAATAATTTAATACCAGATGACTCTAAAAAGTTATATGATTTAATTGAATCTAACAATTATAAAACAGACGTACATATTTGGAAAGGTCCAAAAGAAATATATAATCTAAAAAGCTTTAGTTAATGAAAACAGAGACAATATTTCCAACATATAATGCTAGACATAATTCTCCTAAAGAAGTTGCTGAAAGCTTTATTTGGTCTGAAAGTTTTGGTAAACTTATTCAAAACAATCATTCAGTAATTTTAGGAGCAAGAGGTTGTGGGAAAACAACTTTAATGAAAATGTTGACGCTTCCTGCTCTACATACGTGGAAAGGGGAAAATTCAGAAAACATAAAGAATGAAATTAGTTTTTACGCTATATATATATCTACTGATATATATTGGGATGTGAAAAACCAAACATATAGTTCGCAATTAATGCAGTTTGGTAACTTTTCTGAATTAGTTTCTAGATTTTCTGTTGCAACAAATGTATTTACATCATTGTGCGACACATTCTTAAACATAATTGAATTTGAATTAGGAATAAATGATGAGGCCAAAGAATTTGAATTATGTAAAAATCTAATAACTGCTTGGAAGCTTAATTCTGTTATTCCAAAAATAAAGCACGTAAAAGAAGCTTTAAATATTAGAATTGATGAAGTAAATCAAATGATTCAAAAGCTAATTTTTAACTATGAGAATAATGTAAAAATCCCAAATCCAGATTATTTTAGTTTATCCTTTGAAACTTCAATTGAATCTATAATTCCAATTTTTGAAAGAATCTATAATATTGAAAACAATAAAAAATGGGCTTTATGTTTTGATGAACTTGAATTTGCTCCGTTATGGCTTCAATCTGAACTTTTTATTTCTTTACGCAGTAGAAAACAATTTATAATATATAAACTAAGTGCAAGTCCAATTCTTTCGTTAGAGTTAGAAAATTCATTAAAAGGGGCTTATAGGGCTACATCAGGCAATGATTATGAATTGATCAAAATGTGGAATCTATCTGATCACGAAGAGTTTTCAAAAAAACTCATAAAATCTTTATTAGAAAAAAAATATCCTCTTGCAAACGTAAACAATTACTTCGGGTCTAATGAAATATATAATGGAGATTCTAAAAGTTATGAAAAAGGAAGTGATTTTTATAAACAAATGGTTGAGTTAATAAAAAAAGATGATGCTTTTAAAGAATTTTTAAAAAATAAAAAAGTAAAACTTTCAAATCCAATTCCAATTGACGATAATCAGAAAAACACTCTACACAGAAAAATAAAGCCAATAGTCTATTATCGAAATGCATTCATTAGTGAAAATAGAATAAAAAAAGGTAACAATAAGCCTGATTTGAGAAGCAGAAAAACAAATGATTTGGTCTTTGGTATTGAAGTTTTATCAAAAATTTGTGATGGTAATCCAAGGTGGTTAATTGGTATTACTAATTCAATTTTATCAAAATCTGATGAAAAAGGTGCTGATAAAAATATTCAATATAAGGAATTGTTAGCCGCATCTTTAAGATTTAAAAATGTTATTGCAAATATTCCTGTGGGAAATAATAAATTAACAATAATTGATATTATTGACAAAATTGGCTCTTATTTTAAAGATCAAATTCTTGGACATCAATTTAAAATGGATCCCAAAGGCACTTTTGTTGTAGATGAAGATGATGCTATTATTCCAAATAATATTATTGAACTTTTAGAAAAAGGCATTTCTCAAGGAGCATTTATTTTACTGGATTCAAATGATGATTTTTTTGATTTTGAGGTAAGAAAACAAAGATTTAAGCTTTCATATTTGTTTTTTATTTTATATAATTTGCCTTTACGTAAATATAATAAAGTGAATTTAATTGAATGTTTAAAAGGGACAGATTTATCAAATTCAAATCAAACTTCTTTATTTTAATTAATTATGGAAATTAAATACGGTAAGCAAATTCAAATTAATGATTTAGTGAATGTTGACGTTGATTTATTTTTATGTGCAGAAAATCATGAAAAACGTTCATTCACTTTTTACAATAACTTGATTTTAAAAAATAAAATTTCAAAATCGATTGTCTTATGTTATAAAGAATGTGTTTCAGATATTAAAGAAATCAATTTAAATAAAGTAAAAATAAATGATCATATTGAAATTTTTGATATTCTTGATAAAGAATTAAGTGAAATAAGGAATACCAGTACAACAATAGTAGTTGATTATTCCTGTATGACTAAATCTTGGTATTATTCTGTAATTTTATATTTAAAAAATAAAAAAATCACAAAGGATAATATAATAGTTTATTTTGTTTATACACCTGCAAAATTTAATGAACCGAAGTTACCAAAGCCCAATACTGAAATTTTACCTTTACCAGGAAAATACGTTGTCCCAACGGATAAACCGAAAGCTTTAATAGTTTGTTTGGGATACGAACAGAATAAAGCTGAAGGAATAATTGAGCATTTAGATCCAAAAATATCATATTTATTTTATACTAAACCTGCCTCTGATAAAAAATTTGTTAATGCATTAGAATTAAATAATAAATCACTTTTAGAAGAAAGAGGGAAATTTATTATTACATTCCCTCACAACAATCTATTGTATCTGGAGAGAGAGCTTACTAAGCTTTATAATTTATTAAAAAATGAATATAGCATAATAATTGCTCCATTGGGACCAAAGCCTTTTTCTTTTATTTCTATGTTATTATCAATAAAATATGATGATATTGATATTTGGAGAGTTGGCTCAGGTAACGACATTAATGAATATGATAATGAGCCTATAGATGATCATTCATTTATAATATGTGAAGTTTATTTTGAATAATAAAAAGATGAAAATAATAGCCGACACAAATATTTGGTATGGTCTTGGTCAAGAAAAAGGACTATTTGAAAAATTTAGTAAAGAACCAATCTATCCTACATTTGCAAATATTCATGAATTATCAAAATCAGAAAATTTAATTGATAAGGAGGAATTATCTCGAAGTGCAATTCAAATGTTATTTAAATTTAAAGAGAATGTAATCTATGAACCTCCATTTATATATTTAGCACAATTAAAGGAAGAATTTAAATATGATGTCGTGTCAGAAATTGGACAATGGTTACATTTTACATCAAAATTTGCAAAAGGTCATTCTATAAATCCTGAAAAAAAAGAAGATTTTAAACAAGAGATTTTGACAGGCAGAAAGAACTTAGAGGAAGTTGCAACATTTTTTAATGATGAAGCTGAAAATATTAGAAATAAAATTTTAGATAAAAAAGCACATAAAAAAATTGACACGTATCAAATAACGGCAGAATTTATAAATTTTTGTATCGAACAGTCAACAAAAGGCAAAGTAAATATTGATGGTTTTGAACTAGATAATATTGAATTATTAGTAAAGACATTAGATCATTTTTTCAAAACTCTCGAAACAAGTCAAATGAAGGTTCAAGCAAATGACTGGTACGACTTCGCAATACTTGCATATGTTCAGCCAGGTGATAAATATTGGACTAGAGAAAAAAGATGGCAAAATTTAATTAATGATGCTGGTTGTGGTCATTATTTGATCACTGAATAGTGTCTATTAAAACTCATTATCTCATTTACCTGCACAAAAATTACTCTTAGTCCAAGTATTCCTAACATCAATTCTTTATTTGCTTCTTTTCGCTACTTTAATTTCTCAATAACAAGAAACAACTTTTTCATATAGTGGCAAATTAGCGTTTTAAATTTTCAGTTGCCACTACTTCACAACGCTCCGAAAGTTTTTGTATGCCTGTTAAAAATGAACTCCGAAAGAAGATTCGAACAAGGCAACAAAAACTTTTCCAAAGCTTCTTTACATAATGTGGCATTATAGTCCCTGCGGGCTTCGGGGACAAGCCCACTATAATAACATTATGTAAAAAAGCCGCTCCTCCCACGCTCTTTAGGGCTTTTGCTCAGGGACAGTTTTTTGATAGCTTTCCGTCGCACCTGCCGGCTATACAAAAAACCGCCCGTCGCAAAAAGCCCATAGTGTCCGCAATTCCCCACCACCCAATTTCAGCGGTTACAGAACTAAAAAACACTTCCAACGCTCTGCCTTATGCCTGCGGAAAGTTCATTCGTACCTCATTTCACTATCCTCGGCATCGCTCAGCAAGAGTAACTTATCCGTTCGTTCACAATCCCCTTGCTCATCATTCATTCCGCAACAAGCAGTAATTTCCTATGCAATTCCTATGCTGATTCCTGCTTATATTGCTTCATTCATTTGCTTTGCTATTGTTCCACTTCCGGAACACCACCCTTGCTTTTCTCCTGCTTCCAAAGTATTTTTTAGTCCTGCGGGTTGTTTACCCCAAATTGCGGACAAAGCAGGTTAAGAAAGGAAACGACTTTTCCAAAAAAAGAGAAAAAAGAAGCCAAAGGTT
>JBEBUB010000096.1:0-8027 GCA_040393445.1 Flavobacterium beibuense | reverse complement strand
TAGCTTCTACAAAATATTTTGAAGAACCATCCATAATCGGAGGTTCAGAAGCATTCAATTCGATAATGATATTATCTAAATCACAACCTACACAAGCAGCCAAAACATGCTCAGAAGTTTGGATTTTTACACCTCTTTTCTCCAAGTTAGTTCCTCTTTGGGTGTTCATCACATAATTGGCATCTGCCTCAATTACAGGATTTCCCTCTAAATCAACTCTTACAAAAGTAAATCCGTTATTAATAGGGGCTGGTTTCAGGGTCATAGTAACCTCTTTACCTGTATGAAGACCAACACCTTTTAATGTAACTTCTTCTTTTATGGTTTTTTGTTTAGCCATGTTTTATATTCTTAAGCGTTACGATAATTTCTTTTTTATATCCTCTAAATCAGCTACGATTTTTGGGAAATTCTTGAAGTGGATGAAAGATTTTGCAAAGTCTCCGTATCCGAAAGCAGGGCTTCCTTGCACGACATCTCCGTCAGACAAGCTTTTTCCGATTCCGGATTGTGCCTGAATTTTTACTCCGTTTCCGATAGTGATGTGACCAACAATACCTACTTGTCCTCCAATGATACAATTCTTTCCGATTTTGGTAGAACCCGCCACTCCGGATTGTGACGCAATTACGGTATTTTCTCCAATTTCTACGTTATGAGCAATCTGAATTTGATTGTCTAATTTCACTCCTTTACGGATAATTGTGCTTCCTAAAGTAGCTCTGTCGATGGTGGTTGCAGCACCGATTTCCACATTATCTTCAATAATTACATTCCCGATTTGAGGTACTTTATTGAATGTTCCGTCAGGATTTGGAGCAAAACCGAATCCGTCTGAACCAATAATAACTCCTGAGTGGAACGTACAGTTATTTCCGATAACAGTTTCCGAATAAATTCGTACTCCGGCAAATAGAATCGTATTGTCGCCAATCACCGAATTATCACCCACAAAACAATTCGGGTAAATTTTTACGTTTTCGCCTATTTTTACGTTTTTACCGATGTATGAAAAAGCTCCCAAATAGAGATTTTCTCCATATTTTACATTCTCAGAAACAAACGAAGGTTGTTCAATTCCGGATTTCATCAGTTTTACCTGATTGTAATATTCCAATAATTTCGAAAAAGATTTATAGGCATCATCAACTTTGATGAGTGTGGTTGATAGGCTATTTTCCGGAACAAAAGACTTGCTAACGATAGTAGCGGTTGCTTTTGTAGTATATATATGGTGTTCATATTTCGGATTTGCTAAGAAAGTAAGCGCTCCTTCTGAGCCTTCTTCTATCTTAGATAGTTGAAATACTTCGGCTTGAGCGTTCCCATGAACCTCTCCCTCAAGAATATCTGCTATTTGTTGTACGGTAAATTTCATCTTGGCAAAAATATAAAATTTTAAAGAACCATATTAACTTTTTGTATAATAAGGTAAAATCAACTTTCTCTCACTACTTTGGGGTAACATACATAGTATTTTGAGACCTCTTCTGTCAGTGATTTTAAGTAAGATTTATCAGAAGCTGAAATCAAATCGGCTGTTGTACCATTTTTGTGTAAAATCAATATAGGTTCAGATGTTTTGTCGTATGCCTTATTGCTTATTTTTCCTTTGAAAATAAAGTATTTGCTGTCTTTTGCAGATATGGTTTCTTTCTGTGAAAGCAGAGTTTGAAGCTCTGTAATACGTTCTTTGGAAATCTTCTCAGTGCTGATTTCGATTTTCAGTAAATCTCTGTCAAGAATCATTTGGCTCAAACGACTCAAAACATAATCATCTGTATTTTGCCATTCTTTTAAAGCCGAAACCAAATCGTTATCGTCTAGTTTGGAAAATTTCTCCAAAACACTATCATCAAAATTGGTTTGGTCGATTTTGTTCTCTAAGAAAAACGAAAAAGCCGAACCACAAGGCAAAGTCATTCCGGTTTCGGTAAGTTCTTTGGCTCTTTGTAGGGCTTTCATGAGCATTTGCTCGGCTACGATACTGGTTTTGTGAAGGTAAGCTTGCCAATACATGAGGCGTCTGGCAACTAAAAATTTCTCAACGGAATAAATTCCTTTTTCGTCAATCACCAAACTGTCATCAACTACGTTGAGCATTTGAATGAGTCTTTCGGAATTGATGTTTCCTTCTGCCACACCTGAGTAAAAACTGTCTCGTTTCAGGTAATCCATTCTATCCATATCGAGCTGACCCGAAATGAGTTGATGCAGGAAATTTCTGTGATAATTTCCTTTGAATATTTCGATAGCTAATGATAATTGCCCGTTAAACTCTTGATTGAGTTTGTTCATAAACAAAATCGAAATATCTTCGTGATGAATATTTACGATACTGTGTTCCATTGCATGCGAAAATGGCCCGTGACCAATGTCATGCAACAAAATGGCTACATACAAGGCTTGTTCTTCGTCTGGCGAAATTTTTATGCCTTTTTGTCTGAGTGTTTCGACAGCTTTTTGCATCAGGTGCATACAGCCCAAGGCATGATGAAATCTGGTGTGGTGGGCTCCGGGATAAACCAAATAAGACAATCCCATTTGAGAAATTCGTCTTAATCGTTGGAAATATCGATGTTGAACCAAATCATAAATTAGTTCACTCGGAATGGAAATAAACCCATAAATGGGGTCGTTGAAAATTTTGAGTTTGTTGGTTTTACTCACTTGCTTTCTCTTTATTCAATGGGCAAAGATACTGTTTTTGACCTGATTGCTGACTCCAAACCTGACAAAGTTGCATTCGGAACAGTTTTTGCCAAATTCTAAGAAAAATTATATATTTACAACATTAAAAAATATCCTATGGACGATAATTTTTCACCTCGTGTAAAAGATGTTATTGGCTACAGTAAAGAAGAAGCACTACGTTTAGGGCATGACTTTATTGGAACCGAACATCTTATTCTCGGAATTTTACGAGACGGAAACGGAACAGCCTATACTGTTCTACAGAATTTTGCTGTCGATATGGATTATCTTCGCAAGAAAATAGAAGGCCTTACCCCATATAACGAAAGTGCTTTAATGGGCAACGAAAAGAAAAATCTACACCTGACTCGTCAAGCAGATAGAGTTTTGCGTATGTCTTTCCTTGAAGCTAAAAAATTGCGTAGTTCTTCTATAAATACAGGTCATATTTTACTATGTATCCTCAGAAATGACGATGATCCGACTACCAAAATTCTAAATAAATTTAAGATAGATTACAACTCTGTGAACGAACAATTTTTGAATTTCATCTCTGAATCGACTCAAGATAATTTGACTTCAGACAACCTTCCGAAAGCAGAATCAGCCTTTGGTGATGAATCTTCATCAGAAGAATCATTCAAAGAAGGTAATTTCTCAAATCCAGGAAATAAACCGGCTAAAAAATCTAAAACTCCTGTGTTGGATAACTTTGGTCGTGACCTTACAGTCTTGGCAGAAGAAGGAAAACTGGATCCTGTGGTGGGTAGAGAGAAAGAAATCGAAAGAGTTTCTCAAATTTTGAGTCGTAGAAAAAAGAACAATCCGCTTTTGATTGGAGAACCCGGAGTGGGTAAATCTGCTATTGCAGAAGGTTTAGCACTTCGAATCGTACAACGAAAAGTTTCTAGAATCCTTTACGGAAAAAGAGTAGTTACCCTTGATTTGGCTAGTTTAGTAGCCGGAACAAAATATAGAGGTCAGTTTGAAGAGCGAATGAAAGCTGTGATGAACGAACTCGAAAAAAATGATGACATTATTCTCTTTATCGATGAGATTCACACGATTGTAGGAGCAGGTGGAGCAGCCGGTTCGCTAGATGCTTCCAATATGTTTAAACCTGCTTTAGCAAGAGGAGAAATTCAATGTATTGGAGCTACGACTCTAGACGAATACAGACAGTATATAGAAAAAGACGGAGCTCTAGAAAGACGTTTTCAAAAAGTAATTGTGGAACCAACTACGGTTGAAGAAACCATTGCTATCCTGAATAACATCAAAGAGAAATATGAAGAACATCATAACGTAACCTATACTCCCGAGGCTATCGAAGCTTGTGTGAAATTGACGAATCGTTATATGTTTGAACGTTTTCTTCCGGACAAGGCGATTGATGCTTTAGATGAAGTAGGTTCACGAGTGCATATCACCAATATCATAGTTCCGAAACAGATTTTAGATTTGGAAAAGCAATTGGAAGAAGTTCGTGAGCTGAAAAATACGGTCGTAAAACGTCAGAAATATGAAGAAGCTGCCAAACTCAGAGATGACGAAAAACGCATCGAAAAAGAATTAGCTACCGCTCAAGAACAATGGGAGACTGAGAACAAAAACAACCGTATCACAGTAACCGAAGACAATGTTGCTGATGTGGTTTCGATGATGACCGGAATTCCTGTGAATCGTATTGCTCAGACAGAAAGCAACAAATTAGCTATACTTCCGGAACTTATCAGAAACAAAGTGATTGGTCAAGAAGAAGCTGTTTCGAAAATTGCGAAATCAATTCAAAGAAACAGAGCAGGACTTAAAGACCCGAACAGACCTATTGGTTCGTTTATCTTCTTAGGTCAAACAGGAGTCGGAAAAACTCAGTTGGCTAAAGTATTGGCTAAAGAACTTTTCGATTCAGAAGATGCTTTGGTGAGAATAGATATGAGTGAGTATATGGAGAAATTCTCTATTTCTCGATTGGTGGGAGCACCTCCGGGATATGTTGGTTATGAAGAAGGAGGTCAGCTTACTGAAAAAGTAAGAAGAAAACCATATTGTGTGGTGCTTTTGGATGAGGTCGAAAAAGCCCATCCGGATGTATTCAACATGATGCTTCAGGTCCTTGATGACGGATTCTTGACAGATAGTTTAGGAAGAAAAATCGATTTCAGAAATACGATAATTATTATGACTTCCAACATCGGAGCTAGACAACTAAAAGACTTTGGTCAAGGTGTTGGTTTCGGAACTTCTGCCAGAATAGCTCAAGCCGAGGAACATTCGAAAAGCATTATCGAAAATGCTCTGAAAAAAGCATTCGCTCCTGAATTTTTGAATCGTATTGATGATGTAATTGTCTTTAAAGCTCTTGAAAAAGAACATATCGACCAAATCATTAATATCGAATTAGAGAAACTATATGCTCGAATCAAAGATTTGGGTTACAACCTCAAACTTTCAGAAAAAGCGGTTGGTTTTATAGCTGAAAAAGGTTTCGACAAACAATTTGGAGCTCGACCACTAAAAAGAGCTATCCAAAAATACGTGGAAGATGCTTTGGCTGAAAAAATCATCACTTCCAAGATTTCTGAAGGTGACGAAATCTTTATGGAGCTTGAAGACGGAGCTGAAGAATTATCCGTTTCGATAAATAAAGAAGTAAACCCTGCGAATTAATTATAAATTAAATCTGCTAAAAACCCTTTCAATGATTATTCACTGAAAGGGTTTTTTGTTATCTAGAAATGACGGTTATTTATTTCGGAGAATGATTTCCTTTAATCTCTATATATTGTGTTGATGCGATTTCTACTTTGGCTTGAGTAAATACATTCTGAATGTTTTTAATCAGGTCAGATTTGATGAAATACATATTCTCAGGTACAAACGTAAAAGCATTGAGTTCATAAACCACATTGATTTCTTCTAAAGATAGCTGAAAAACATACGGATGTGGTGTTTCACTAATATCTTTGGTCTTGAGAGCCGCTTCAATCAAGAGTTCTTCCACCAAATTGTGAGGATAATCATAGCGTACTTTAATTTTTGAGGTGAGTACTAAACCGTCGGTTTTCCCGATGGATGAATAATTGATGGTATGCCCATTCAAAACAGCCGAATTCGGAACACTTACATCTTCATTATTGATGGTTTTCAGTCGTGTAACCAAAGCATTTTTTTCGATTACGATTCCGGTTATTTCTCCTGTTTTTATCCAATCATTTACTTGGAAAGGTCTCATATAAGTAATCACCAATCCTGCTACAGCATTGGCTACAGCCGAAGACGAACCAATCGAAATTAAAATCCCTAAAAATACAGAAACTCCTTTAAAAGCATCAGAACCCGAACCCGGAAGGTATGGGAAAATGATAATTACCACTAATATCAAAAACACAAATCGGATGAGGGAATAAGTGGGTGGTGCCCAATCCTTATGGAAGTTTTTAATGACTAAATTACCTCTTTCGACCTCCAAAGCAAAGTAGCGGAACAGTCGTAAAATATATCGAGCGATAAATAAAATGATAATAATCGTAACCAATTTCGGGAGGTATTCCTCTGCTGAAAGTCCGATTTTTCTGACAGGTTCCCAAAACCATTTTCTGATTTCTTCAGCCCAATTTTCTGTAAAAGGAAATAGGCTAAATATAAGTGGAATAGCACTAAAAATCAAGATGATAATGATAGCCAACTTCAATACAGACAAAAAACGAGACAGCATTTTCTGAAGCTGTTTTCTTCGGATAACCTCATAATTTCTGATTTTTATACCTTTTGAAAGAAAACGATTTTCGTCAGTTAGCTTTGTTTTCAGGTATCTGAAAATTCGGTTAATGCCCCAAACGATTACGATTAGAAAAGTGATGATGAGTAAAAGTTCGCCAATTCTAATCAGGTTATTTTTCAGGCTGTGTGCTTCTCTTTGTTTTAAAATAGCCTGTTTTATGGTTGTTGCCTGAAATTTTGCCAAGCTATCCAGACTCACACCAGCCCAAAGAGCATCCGAAGCGGAAACTCCGTTTATGATTTCGTTTTGATAAGAAATGTTTATAAAGCCATTGGCGTTTTTTAATACTATCGAATCCTGAAAAAAGAAAGGTTTTTTATAGAGTTTAACCAGTTTTTCTTCAATGTTTTGTTTTCGTTCTTCGGGTAAATAGGGTCCTAGTGAAGTGTAAATAGAAAAAATCGTGTCGTTATAAAAAACCACAGGTACACCACTGGTTTGTTCTCTAAGAAGTTGAATTTCTTTTATTTGGGTCTGATAGACTGAATCTTCCAAGGGTTTGTTTTGTTGTTCTTGGAGTCGTATAGACAAAAGCATTTTTAGTTCGTTAGTGAGCATATCGATTCGTAACGAATCTTTTTCACGTAACTTTTTTAGGAGTTCTAGTTCTTTCTGAAATCGGGTTGTTGAAAGACTGTCTTGAGCCTTTACCCATAACGGAAATACAACCAAAAAAAGACAAAAAAGGGCTTTAATGCTGACTTTCATACACAAACAATGATTATCAAAGGTAAATAAATTTGTGATTGAAAAAAAATAATAACTTTGTAGCTCATGAGTTTTTAAAACCTTAACTGTATGAATAGTCCTCTACAACACGAACTATATGAAAATGCTCGAAATCGAATCAAACAAAAGCGAAAGTTGTTTGTTCACTTTGTTTTGTTTTTTGTAGGTAGTATTTTCCTGATTGTTCTCGATAAATTATTAGATGTTTATGCTGCTCATCCGGGTTGGTCGCTTTATGTGATTTTGGCTTGGGCATTTTTATTTATATTGCACTTTATCAATGTTTTCATCACCAAAAGGTTTATGAATAAGCAATGGGAAAGAGAAGAAATTGACAAACTTGTTGCTAAACAACAACGAAAAATAAACGAGTTACAGAAAAAAGTTGAATCCGATTTTGGGAAAAGCCAAACATCGGAAGAAAGTGAGACCGAATGATTATTATTGTTGCAGCAGCAGCCCAAAACAACGCTTTAGGAAAAGACAACCAACTCATTTGGCATTTGTCTGATGATTTGAAACGCTTCAAAAGTCTGACTCTTGATGGTTATATCATTATGGGTCGGAAAACTTTTGAGAGTCTTCCGGGAATTTTACCAAGACGAAAACATATCGTAATTACCCGAAATCCTGATTTTCATCACCAAGGAATTGAAGTTGTTCAAAGTTTAGAACAAGCTCTTGATATGGTTCCGGCTGATAAAGATGCTTTTGTAGTTGGTGGTGGAGATATCTACAAGCAAACTATAAATCTTGCAGACAAAATCGAACTCACTAGAGTACATCACGATTTTGAAGCGGATACGTTTTTTCCGGAAAT
>JBEBUB010000095.1:0-8083 GCA_040393445.1 Flavobacterium beibuense | reverse complement strand
ACTACGGTATTATTTTTGCCTGTCTCGGAAAATTAAAGTATTTTTGTAGGATGCAAAAGAATCTGTTTTTTAGTTTGTTTCTGCTGTTTTCGTGGGTTGCTTCATCACAGGAAATCCACTGTGGCTATGACTTTACGTCTTATTTTGTGGTTGAGCCTAGAGAAAACGGAAAGCAGGAAGTTGTCAAAGGTTTAAAGATTACCTTGGTTGATTTTCTAGGACTTGATTTGGTGAATAAAAACAATCAATATTCCTGGATTAAAAACAATGAGGTGATGCAGTTTTATGAAAACTATAAAATTGACGACAAAGGCAACCGAGTAGCCGATGATGACCCCAACGGAAAATGGTATTTTTATTTCGCCAAAGAGTCTTATTTGCTATCGGTAAACAACGAGTTTAAAGCGGAGCATTACCGCCTGAAAATAGAAGACCCAAACGGAGTGTATAAAACAGGATTTATTCCGTTGCAGAGTTTCAATATGTATGTGCTTTGCACCGGACAAGCCCGCCAGGCACAGTTTGGTAGAAGAGTCAATCAACCCATTAAGGTGGTGTTGGAGAGGAGAGAGATTTAGTGGGCAGTTTTCAGTTGACAGTTTTCAGTATTATTTTGAATGTTGAATTTTAAATTTTAAATGAGGAACTAATTAGATAAATGATTCAACTTTAAACCTTAAACTTTAAACAAAAACAACCAACACCCAGCAACAAACATCTAACATCCAACATAAAAAATTGCAAAATAAAAAAGACATACGTAGTTTAACCAAAGAGCAACTTCAGGAGTTTTTTGTCTCTCAAGGCGAAAAGTCGTTTCGAGGGAGTCAGGTCTATGAATGGTTGTGGGGCAAAAGCGTACACTCCTTTGAGCAAATGACTAACTTATCGAAAGAGATTCGGGAAATGCTCAATGCTAATTTTGTCATCAACTATATCGAACTTCACCAAGTGCAGAAAAGCGAAGACGGAACCATAAAGAATGCGGTTCGGTTGTTTGATGAACTGATTGTGGAGTCGGTTTTGATTCCTACAGAATCCAGAACTACAGCCTGTGTATCCTCTCAGGTGGGTTGCAGTCTGGACTGTAACTTCTGTGCTACAGCAAGGCTCAAAAGAATGCGAAACCTGAATCCGGACGAGATTTATGACCAAGTCGTAACCATCGATAGACAAAGCCGTGAGCAACATGGCAGACCCTTATCAAACATCGTTTTTATGGGAATGGGCGAACCGCTTATGAACTATAACAACGTGATGAAAGCCATTGATAAAATCACTTCAGACGAAGGCCTTGGAATGTCGGCTAAGCGTATTACGGTTTCCACTTCAGGTGTTTCGAAAATGATTAAAAAGATGGCAGATGATGGCGTGAAGTTCAAATTGGCTGTGTCGTTGCATTCGGCTATTGAGGAGATACGTAATGAGATTATGCCGTTTACTAAAAACTTTCCGTTAACAGAGCTTCGTGAGGCGTTGCAGTATTGGTATTCCAAAACCAAAAGCCGAATTACGTATGAATATGTAGTTTGGAAAGGCATCAACGATGATGAAAAATCTGTAGATGCTTTGGTAAAATTCTGTAAATACGTACCTTGCAAAGTGAATCTTATCGAATATAACCCTATTGATGACGGAATGTTTCAACAAGCCTCTGATGAGGCATTACAACGCTATATAGATGCTTTACAAGCTCATAAGATTGTCGCCAAAGTGAGAAGAAGCAGAGGAAAAGACATCGATGCGGCTTGTGGGCAATTGGCGAATAAGAATTAATATTTAAATCGAAAAAAATATCTAAAAAATCGAAAAGATATAAGAATCTAAAATAATTATCTAGAGTCTCAATTCTAATATCTCAATACTAACATCTCAATACTCAATACTAACCACTTACTATGAAGCGAATTCTACTGTTTCTTTTTCTTCCGCTTTTCGGATTTGCTCAGGTAGATAGTCTATCTAAACCTGTAAAACCGTTGAAGGTGGGTGTGGTGCTAAGTGGTGGTGGTGCCAAAGGATTGGCTCATATCGGAGTATTGAAAGTGTTGGAAGAAGAAGGTGTTCAGATAGATTTTATTGGAGGCACCAGTATGGGTGCTATGATTGGAGGGCTTTATGCGATGGGTTATACAGCAACCGAATTAGATTCTATCTTCAGAGTAACTGATTTCGACCGTATTGTTCAGGATAATCTACCACGAAAAGTAAAATCGTTTTACGAAAAAGAAAATGATGAGAAGTATTCGCTTACGCTACCTTTTCAGAAAATGAAAATAGGACTTCCGGTTGCGGTATCAAAAGGGCAGAACACTTTTAATTTGTTTAGTCGATTGATGTATGATGCCCGCCATATCGATGATTTCTCTAAGCTCCCGATTCCGTTTTTGTGTATGGCGACCAATGCAGAAACCGGAGAGATGGTTTTGCTTGATAAAGGTAATTTGGCTCAGGCTGTGGTAGCCAGCGGAACATTCCCAACGCTTTTTTCGCCTACCGAAATCAACGGTAATTATCTGATTGACGGAGGTATCGTAAACAATTTTCCGGTTGACGAAATCAAAAAACTCGGTGCCGATATCATCATTGGGGTCGATGTACAAACCGGACTAATGGACAGGGAAGGGCTCACTTCTGCAGCCAAACTCATTATGCAGATTATCAACTTCCAGATGCTCAGCACTATGGAAGAAAAAATGAAGTTAACCGATATTTACATCAAGCCGGATATTACTGATTTTAATGTAATTTCGTTTAGCGAAGGCGAAAAAATCGTAGAAAACGGAATCAAAGCAGCAGAACCATTCAGAGGACAATTTCGAGCGATTGCTGAGCAACAAGAATATAAACCTAAGCAATCATTAGTACAGAAGCAACACAGCAATCTCCAAAACATTTCGGCTATTGAAATTAAAGGTAGCCCAAACTATTCTCGTGCTTATATCTTAGGGAAATTGCATCTTAAGCCTAATGATTCTCTTAATTTTGAGAAATTGAATGAAGGTTTTAACAGGCTCAATGCTACGCAAAACTTTAGGAGTATTAGTTATTCGTTCAAAAAGACAGACGAAGATAATGACAAACTGATTTTAGAACTTCGAGAGAATCCTATAAAAACGTTTATTCGTTTCGGGTTACACTATGACGAACTTTATAAAAGCGGACTGCTCGTTAACCTAACTCACAAAAGACTTCTTACTCGTAATGATGTGATTTCTGCCGATTTAGTGTTGGGAGATAACTTTCGTTATACAGTTGATTATTATGTAGATAACGGGTTTTATTGGAGTTTTGGTTTTAGGTCAAAATTCAGTCAGTTTCAGAATAATGTTCCGCTGAATATCACCCAATTATTTCCTATTCCGTCTGATCTGAAAAACATCAATGTGTCATATCTCGACTTCACACAACAGGCCTATTTACAGACGCTTTTCAAACAAGTGTTTGTAGTTGGAGCCGGAATGGAATATAAAGTAATTGACATCAACTCGGAGACCATAACCATCAACGGACAAGACTTTAATAATGTGTTTGATAGTTCCAACTTCTTGAACCTTTACGGATATACGACCCTAGACACTTATGACCGAAAATATTTCCCTAAAAAAGGAATTTATTTTGACGGCTATTTCAAATGGGTGCTTAATTCGACTTCTTTAGGAACAGATTTCGGACGTTATTCTTTGGCTCAAGGCGAATTCAACTACGTTACGACCCTAAAAGATAAATTTACGTTCTCTTTGCAGAACGAAATGGGATTCACTCTGGGAGATAGTGACGGAATGCTTGATTTTATGCTCGGAGGTTATGGTTTTAACTCCATCAACGGAATCAGACCTTTTTATGGTTATGATTTTATGAACATTTACGGAAACAGTTATATCAAAGGTAGAGTAGGAGTTGATGTGGAAGTTTACAGAAAAAATCACCTGAATTTTTATGCTAACTATGCCAATATAGGGCACAATATTTTTGATAAACTAGACACTTGGTTTTATGTGCCTGAATATACCGGATATGCTGTTGGCTACGGATTAGAAACCGTTATCGGGCCAATTGAGTTGAAATATTCGTGGTCTCCTGAAGGCAGGAAAGACTTTTTCTGGGTAAACGTAGGTTTTTGGTTTTGATTCGAATACTACTCAAATATAAGCTTATCACCTTTCTACTCTTGCAGATTATCGCAATCCGGATAGTGGCTTTTTTTCCTGATTTTGTCGAAAAATACTATTCAAACGGCTTTTATCGCTTCTTGTCTGAATATTCCCGAAAGATGTTCGGGCGGGTAGGTTTCTCAGTAGGGGATGTGATGTATGGAATTGTCATTATTTGGCTCATTATCCTGATTATCAAATCTAAAAAGAACTTTACTTGGAAGAGAGCTATTATTGGATTACTCAACGGAATTTCAGTATTTTATTTTCTGTTTCACCTGTTTTGGGGAATGAATTATTATCGAGTGCCGCTTACAGAAAAGCTGGATTTGACTTATGACTATACCTATCAAGATTTGATAAACTTTACAGATAAACTCATTGAGGAAGCGAATGCTCTACACCAACAAATGACCGGAAGCGATTCTTTAAGAGTAGATAATCCGTATTCCAATCATGAGATTTTTGAAAAATCCCTTAACGGATATAACAATTTAGCTCAGGATTACCATGAGTTTGCTTATACGACCTTGTGTGTGAAAAACTCGTTGCTATCGACTCCTTTGTCGTATATGGGATTTGGAGGTTATATGAATCCGTTTTCAGGTGAAGCTCAAGTGAATGCTTTATTACCAAAATATACGTTCCCAACCACTACACTTCATGAAATGGCTCACCAAATTGGTTATGCCTCAGAGAGTGAAGCTAATTTTATCGGTTATTTGGCTTCGGTTTATAATGAGGATATGTATTTCAAATACTCAGGAACTATTGTTGCTTTAAGATACTGTTTACGAAACATCGAACGAATGACTCCGGGTCAATTAGAATACTTTCTGGAAAAAATCAATTATGGCATTCGACTCAATTTCCAACAAAGCGAAGACTTTTGGGATAGTTATCAAACTCCGATAGAAACTGTTTTTGAAGTGTTTTATGATAACTTTCTCAAGGCAAATGCTCAAGAAGAAGGCATGGAGACTTATAGCAAGTTTGTAGGGTTACTTATCAGTTACAAAAACAATTAATTTAATATTCAAAATAGATTATCAAAATGGAATTATTAGACTATCTCGAAACCATAATTACTCCGGAGCGAAAAGAGCGGTTTATTGACATATTGCAATACCGAACCAAGCATTTTACCGTAGCTGTGGAAGATGTCTATCAACTTCATAACACCAGTGCTGTCATGCGAAGCTGCGAAGTTTTCGGAGTTCAAGAGCTCAACGTAATCGAACAGCGTTTTGGTAAAAAAATAGACAAACAAATAGCGATGGGAGCTCAGAAATGGGTTGATATCATCACGCATAAAACCAGCCTAGAATGTGTGGAGACTTTACGAAACAGAGGCTACCAGATTATAGCCACGACACCTCATAACGGTTCGGTTTTGCTTGAGGATTTTGATATTTCAAAGCCTTCGGCTATCTTTTTTGGAACGGAAAAATCAGGACTTTCTGACGAGGTTATGCAAAATGCAGACGGTTATCTCAAAATCCCGATGGTAGGCTTTACAGAGAGTTTGAATATCTCGGTTTCAGCCGCTATTATTATTCAGAACTTGACACAAAGACTTCGTAATTCTAATATTAAATGGCAACTCACTCCAGAGGAAATCCTTGAAAAACGTCTAGATTGGACAAGGAAGTCTATAAAAGATATCGACTTTATTGAAAGACGATTTTTGGAGGCGCAACAAGAAGAATAAAAAACAAACCCCTGCTAGAATTTCTAACAGGGGTTTATTTTATTGTTTGATTAAATATTATTTCACATCATCAGCCAATAGCTCAGCTACGTCAAGCACTCTGATGTTTCCTTCTTTTTCTTTGAATTTCACTCCGTCTGTAAGCATGGTGTTACAGAATGGACAACCTGTTGCAATCACTTCCGGTTGTGTCTCGAGAGCATCTTCCGTACGCTCTACGTTGATGTCTTTTCTTCCTTTTTCAGGTTCTTTAAACATCTGAGCTCCACCGGCTCCACAGCAAAGTCCGTTCTTTTTAGAACGTTTCATTTCCACGAGTTGAGCATCAAGTTTTTCGATAAGTTCTCTTGGAGCTTCATATACGTTATTGGCTCTTCCTAAATAGCAAGGGTCATGGAACGTGATTCTTTTTCCTTTGAATTTTCCGCCTTCTACCGTAAGTTTTCCTTCCGCTAAAAGCGATTTAAGGAATTCGGTATGGTGCATTACTTCATATTTACCGCCCAATTCAGGATATTCGTTTTTGATCGTATTAAAACAATGCGGGCAAGCCGTTACGATTTTTTTAATTTCATAAGCATTCAACACCTCAATATTGGTCATGGCTTGCATCTGGAAAAGAAATTCATTTCCAGCTCTTTTGGCAGGATCACCCGTACAGCTCTCTTCGGTTCCTAATACGGCAAACGAAACTTTTGCCTCATTAAGAAGTTTTACGAAAGCCTTGGTAATCTTTTTAGCTCTGTCGTCAAAACTACCTGAACAACCCACCCAAAATAGAACATCCGGTTGTTGCCCTTGAGCCATCATTTCTGCCATTGTTGGTACTTGCATATTCTCTGTATATTTTAAATTTTAAGTTTTGAATTTTGAGATGAGTCAGGAGGACTCCAAATCTAAAATTCAATATTTAATTTTATTTTTCGTCGTCAAAAACTTCAATTGTCACATCTCTTTCAATCAAGTCGGTAAACTTCCCTCTATATCGAGTGGCCTTTACGATATGATTGTCAATCCAATGATAATTTCCTCCTCTTGGTTTGCCGAATACTATTCCGTGGTATTTGAATCCGTGTTTTTTTAACCACTCTTCAGTAACGGCTCTGTGTTCTTCGGTTCTGGAAGTGAAAAAGAAAATGATGTGTCCTTGGTCATACCAATTGTTTAGCGTAACCAAAGCGTCCGGATATAATTCTGCCGTAGCCATTCTTTCCGGCTCTTCGTTGGGAATATCATCACAGATAGTTCCATCGATATCAATAAGATAATTTTTTACCCCATCCGGTAATTTCGGACTGATGGTTTTTCCATCTTTGCTTAAGGGTTGTAAACTATCTTTCATTTTATTTTAAGTATTGTAATACTACGAATAATGGAATTATAATTAATTCTCGTCTTTCCAGTTAAGTCTGTCCATTTGGTTATATTGCCACGGAGCACCGTTGTTTTCAACGTTTGTCATCATGTTGTTGAGTTCCATTGGTGCAGCACTTTGTTCCATAACCAAATACTGTCTCATATCCATAATAATCGAAAGCGGACTGATATTTACCGGACATTCCTCCACACAGGCATTACAAGTTGTGCAAGCCCAAAGCTCTTCAGGAGTGATGTAGTCGTTAAGAAGTTGTTTTCCGTCTTCAACGAATTTTCCTCCGTTTTTCGTAATGTTTTTCCCGATTTCTTCGATACGGTCACGAGTATCCATCATGATTTTTCTCGGAGAAAGTTTTTTACCCGTGATGTTTGCCGGACAAGCTGACGTACAACGACCACATTCCGTACAGCTATAAGCACTCAAGAGTTGGAACCATGTCAAATCTGTAGCATCACTAGCTCCGAATTTGCTAGGAGCAGCATTTGGGTCAACAGCCGGAGCAGCATAAGGGTCTGCATTCGGGTCCATCATTAGTTTTACTTCTTTAGTAACCTCTTCTGAGTTTTTGAACTTTCCAAGTGGGTTTAAATCCGCAAAATAAGTGTTCGGGAAAGCAAGTAGAATGTGTAAATGTTTTGAATAATATAAATAGTTCAAAAACGCTAAAACCATAGCAAAGTGTCCCCACCATCCGATTCTTTCTAAAATATGAAGCGTTCCGTCACCTAATGAACCAAATAGGGCAGGGCCTAAGTGTTGTGACACAGCAAAACCGAAACTTCCTTGACCTTCAAAGTGTGAAGCACCTCTGTTGAAAAGCACCTCATCGGTTCCGTTCAT
>JBEBUB010000094.1:0-8161 GCA_040393445.1 Flavobacterium beibuense | reverse complement strand
TGTACTCCATTTTCACCTTTCAAGTATCCGAAAGCAAAATCACCTTCAAACTCTAACGTAACGGTTTTGATACCGGCCACATCACCTTCTTGAAAGTTGAGTTCTTTGATTTTGTAACCGTTTTTCTCACCCCACATCAAATACATACGCATAAGCATCGAAGCCCAGTCGTTACTCTCTGTTCCTCCTGCTCCAGCTGTGATTTGCAATACAGCACTCATGCTGTCTCCTTCATCAGAAAGCATATTGCGAAACTCGATATCTTCGAGGTGCTTTAGGGTCGTTTTATATTGCTCTTCGAGTTCTTCTTCTGTGAGTCCGCCTTCTTTGTAGAACTCATAAGCAAGTTGTAACTCTTCGGAAAAAGAAACTGCTTTTTCGTAATCGGTCACCCATTTTTTCTCCGTACGGAGATTCTTTACGATGACTTCAGCTTCTTTCGGGTTGTTCCAAAAATCTGGAGCAAAAGTTTTTTCTTCTTCGTTAGCAATCTGGATTCGTTTTCTTTCGATATCCAAATAATCTTCCAAAGCTTCTACCCTTTGTGCTATATCTTTTATGTGGTCTGTCGTTATCATTCTCCTCCCCTAGCCCCTCCAAAGGAGGGGGATTTTTATTACTAATTATTTTTTTCACTCCATTTAAGCCCCTCTCCATAGGGAGAGGGATTGGGGTGAGGATTAAAAAGGTAAATTAGGCATTCCTTCTTTGGCTGCTGCAGCTAATTCAGCTTCGTTGATAGCAGTTGCTCTTTCGATAGCTTTGTTTAGCACCATAACCAAATAATCTTCCAATTGTTCTTTGTCTTCCAATAGCGAATCGTCTATCGAAAGGTTTTTGATTTTTCGGTTAGCCGTAAGGGTTACACTCAAAAGTCCGTCTGAACTTTTCTCATCAATCAATACGGTATCCAAACGTTTTTTCGTTTCTTCTACTTTCTTTTGGGCTTCTTTGATTTTGCCCATCATTCCCATAATATCTCCAAACATAGTTTTTTCTTTTAATATGCAAATTTAGTGAATTGAAATTTTAGGATTAGATATTACTTTACAGTCGGCTGATAAAGATTTCTCCATTTCGCTACGCTCCAGTCGAAATGACATAATATAAGTCTATATCATTCAAAATTTAAAATTCATCATTTAAAATAACCTTTATACTTCTTTTACCGAAATAATCTTCACCGGACAAGCTTTAGCGGCTCTATCACAAGTGTCGAATGCTTCGTGCAAAGGGGTTTTAATCGTAAAAAATCCTTTTTTCTCTGTTGATTTCAACAAAACGGACTTGCCGTCTTTTTTTGACATACGAAAGTATTCCGGGGCAAACTCTTCGCAATAGTTACACCCAATACACTTATCTCGTTGAAGGGTAACAATAACCATTACGACTGAACAACTTTATATAATTTGTCTGAAGGACGTACTCTAAAATCTGTTTTGAAGGTAATCACATCAGATTTCATCGCTTTGGTCGCTCCTTCTTTTTTATCCACCACCATTTCTTCTACTACCATTTCTTGAGAACCTGTCGTAGGTCCTTGAATCAAGACTTTGTCTCCTACTTCTAGATCATAAGCTTCGATAAGGAATTCGGCAATATTGGTTTTCGGATAAAAATGTTGTCCTTTTCCGATATAAACTTTCTTTTGTGTAGCACTCGAACCCGGATTATCAGACCATTCGCCTAATTGCTGACCCAAATAATAACCAGACCAGAAGCCACGGTTATAAACGGTTTCAAGGCGTTGCATCCAATCGGCTACTTTTTCTTTACTAAAAGTTCCGTCTGCTACAGCATCAATCGCCTCACGATAACATTTGGTTACGGTTGCTACATATTCCGGTGCTCTTCCTCTACCTTCAATTTTCAACACTTTCACTCCTGTGTCGATGAGTTGGTCTAGGAAATCAATCGTACACAAGTCTTTCGGAGACATCATATATTCGTTATCGATTTCGATTTCGAATCCTGATTCTTGATCGATAACCGTATATTTCTTTCTGCAATTTTGTTTGCAAGCACCTCTGTTGGCAGAAGAATTGTGCGAATGCAAACTCAGGTAACATTTACCCGAAACCGCCATACAAAGTGCTCCGTGACCGAAGATTTCCACTTCGACTAATCTGCCCGATGGGCCTTTGATTTGTTCTTTTTCGATTTGAGCACAAATCTTTTTCACTTGGTTCAAACTCAACTCACGACTCATCACCATCGTATCAGCAAACATCGCATAAAACTTCACCGTTTCGATATTGGTAATGTTGATTTGAGTCGAAATATGCACCTCCATACCAATTTGTCTGGCATAAGCAATCACAGCTTGATCCATAGCGATTACAGCCGTAAGGTCTGCTTCTTTAGCTTTGTCAAGTAAGGTTTTGATAATCGAAAGGTCGTGATCGTAGATAATCGTGTTTAAAGTCAAATAGGTACGAACGTTTTTCTCTTTACATCTTCGAGATATCTCAGGCAAATCCTCTAACGTGAAGTTAGCCGTAGCACGAGCTCTCATGTTGAGCTGTTCTACTCCGAAATATACTGAATCTGCACCATTATCTAAAGCTGCCTGAAGTGACGTAAAATCTCCTGCAGGGCACATTAACTCTACCTTTGAGCTTGCTGTCATGACTTTTTAAAAATTTTGTGCAAAGATACTTTTTTCTGTTCTTACTACAAATTGAGATGAAAGCCTAAAAAGTGAAAATGGAGAATTGAAAGTTGAAAATGGAAAATAAACCTTTCAAACATTTACAAATTTACAAATTGCCTCATTTTCAAATTAAAGAATTACTCACTCAATATTTTCTCCCTATGCTTTTTGCCCCATTCAGAGAGTTGGTCAATCATGGTTTTGAGTTCTTGACCATATTCGGTAAGGCTGTATTCCACAGTGATGGGTTGGGTGTTGAGTACCGTTCGGGTGATGAGTTTATTCATCTCCAATTCTTTGAGCTCTTTGCTGAGCATTTTGTTGGAGATTCCCTGAACATCATTCAGAATTTCTGAAAATCGTCTTTTGTGGTGATAGCACAACACAGCTACAATCGAAATCTTCCATTTTCCGCTTAGCACATCCATAGCATCGTGAACCGCCATGATGTGTTTCTTGCATTCTGCGGGCATTACTTTGTCTTCCATAAGCCACTTAGTTACTCAAATGTTACTGTTACTTTTTGTTACTTAATAGCAAAAGTAAACAATCTCTTTTTAATTTTGCCCTATCGAATCAAAATTAATTTTAAATATGAGTTTAATAGACGATTTACAATGGCGTTATGCCACCAAAAAAATGAATGGCCAAACCGTTCCCGAAGAAAAATTAAATTACATTTTAGAAGCTGCAAGACTGGCTCCATCGTCATCAGGATTGCAACCTTATCAGATTTTTGTCATTTCAGACAAAGAAAAACTGGCTCAAATCAGAGCGTTTTCGTTTAACCAAAGCCAAATAACAGATTGTTCTCATTTGCTGGTTTGGGCGGCTTGGGATGGTTATTCTGAAAAGCGAATCGAAAACGTACTTTTAAAAACTTCCAGAGAAAGAGGCTTGCCAGACACCACTTTTGAAGACTATAAAAAAATGCTTTGGGGAACCTATCAAACCTTACCGAACGATTGGCACATCAACCACAGTGCAAAACAAGCTTATATTTCGTTTGGGTTAGCTATTGCAGCAGCTGCAGAACAAAAAGTGGATGCTACCCCGATGGAAGGTTTTGACAAAGAAAAAATGGATGCTTTTTTAGGACTAGACAAACAAGGTTTGAAAAGTGTGGTCATCCTCCCGATTGGTTACAGAGACCCTGAAAACGATTGGTTGGTAAACCTGAAAAAAGTTCGTGCTCCGAAAGATGAATTTATTGTAGAGGTTTAAATATTTCTTTTAATAATAATCCTGCCCTAGACTGTAATACTACAGACCTAGGGTTTTTTGTTTTTATAGAATCTGAAAAATTGTTTTAACAATATTTTTAGATTTAGTTTTTAGTTTGTAATATTGTAACATAAGTTTTCAAACAAAATGAGACGATTTTCCGAAAATGACAAACAAATAATTAACAAAATCTTAATACAGAACGATTATGGATTCACTTTAGTCGACATTATAGATGTAGCGATTCCTAATAACCGTTATGTAAAGATTTTTGAAGACAAAAACTCTTCTACTGATAAAATTAAACAATTTAGACTACTTGCTGAATCTGGAAAAGATGCTTCTAATAAAGACATATTACTTAATCTCTTTTACTTCAATGAAATTATAGAATATTTACAAAAAGAGAATCTTATTAAAGTTATTGACACTATAGATTTTAATGAAGTAGAAATCAATAAGTCTCATTCAACTGGTAAGCCATCATGGATAATGAATGACAAACTAAGATTTAATTTGTTTAATAAGCTCTATTATCGGTATCAATATACACATGAATTAATTCAATTAAAAAATGACAATTTTATTTCAAAAGAAGAAAAACTTTCTTTAAGAAATTCTAAAATTGCTTTTTGGGCAACAATAGGAACTCTTATATCTGCTGCTTGTGCTTTTTATGTATTAATTTCCCCAAAAAACACTCCTACTCCTCCAACAAATGTTACAATAATTCATACAGATACTATCATTAAGAAACCTACAAATAGTAACATCATGCAGCAGGAAACAGAAAATAAAGATACAATTTCCCACTCTCATTGAAGCTATTTAAACTCTACTCAAATATTCCTACAACCATGGAAAAATCCGAAAGAGCTTCTAAAATAGATGACTTAGCAAACTTACCTACTCCGGTTAATAAGTTTAAGTCAAAATATAAAAAGCCTACTATTTATGCTTTGGTGTTAGTGTTGCTATCTATTGCTGTGTTTTTTACAGACTATTATCTGTTACCTCAAAAGAAAACAGAGGATGTCATTGTTAGGTATCAAAAAATCACCGACCGATACTATAAACTTCTCGGATATAAATATTCCACTCAAGAAGGTTTTGATTTTTATATATCAGGCGGGTTTATTGAAGAATTTTATGTCACTATAGAACACACCAGCCTTTTTAAAAACATTAAAAAAGTAATCACAGCTCATCAGAAATATTCTTATGAATTCAATTCTGATCACAAGAGTATTAATTTTTATTTCATTATTGTTTTGGCTATCTCTTCCATTATAAGTTTACTCTACCTATGCTTTTATAAAGACCTTTCAGATAACGGATTTTTTAATATTGTTCTATTCAATTCGTTAATGATTATTTATATAATTTTCTTTTCATCTGTCTAGTGAGTTAGTAGGAAGGAAGAAAGAAAAAAATAGCGATGTGGAGGAATCCAAAATCTCAATACTAATATCTCACTACTCAATACTACTATTCTCCACACTTTCTCCACAATAGTGGTAAAAAAAGACCCCACCCTTACCTCATAAAGAACGCTTTAGACCACAAATAGTGGGCTGGTATCATATTTGGTTTAAAGTTAACATCACTTAAAAACCATATAATTATGAACGGAAGAAATATCGTAGCCTTAATAGTTATTGTTTTCGGGCTTTATATAGGCTATATCGGAATCAATAAATTAGCTAACAACACGAACGAAATCAAATTTCTGGGATTAGAAATTGATGCCAGTAACGAAAAAGGTCAGACTCAAGGCGTTGTCTTTATCGTATTAGCCGCCATGATGATGGGTGGTGGAGCAGCCCTTATGAGAAAAAAGTAACTTTTCCATTTTAAACCAATATATTTAGATTAGTAAAAAGCAGTACTTTCTGGTACTGCTTATTTTATATAGAATCCCGTAGTGTATTTCCCAGCCAAAGATACACAGATATCACTTTTGCACTTAATAAAAATCTTTAATATCTACTTTTTTTTTTATAAAAGCAAAATATCTGTGCATCTGTGGCTAATCAAAAATAAATTCTAACTTCGTGAGTTCAAACTTGAAATAAAAACCATGATTTATGTAGCATTACTTCGAGGTATCAATGTTGGGGGTAACAACAAAGTGGAGATGAAAAAGCTCAAAGCGACTTTCGAAACACTTGGGTTTACCTCTGTAGTTACTTATATCAATTCGGGTAATATTATTTTTAATACTTCCGAAAAAAACGATAAAGAAATTGTCGAAAAAATAGAAGCAGCTATTACTAAAAATTTCGGGTTAACCATAAAAGTAGTCTTAAAAACCTTTAAAGCCATAGAGGCTATTTATCATCAAATTCCCACGGAGTGGCAGAACGACAAAACCATGAAAACCGATGTTATGTTTCTTTGGGAAGAATATGACAGTCCTGAGATTTTAGAACAATTACAGTTAAAACCTTGTGATAATGTGCTTTATTGTTCAGGTGCTGTTATCTGGAATATTCAAACCTCCGATTATAACCAAAGTAGTATGCCAAAGCTTATTGGGACAAGGTTATACAAACACATGACCGTTAGAAATGTCAATACGGTTCGTAAACTATTTGAGTTGATGAAAGATAACTGATTTAAGAATTACAACAAAACATTAACAAATCGGTTTCTACAAATATTTACATTTGTAACAAATGCTAAAAGCATACGACAAATACCTAAAATTATAACACCTAAGTTTTTATGAAGAAAACCATTTTATTCAGTTCGGTTTGTCTTATTTTTGCAACCTCTTGTAAAAAAGAAGAAGAAAGCAAAATGACAAACACAATTCAACCACCTGTGGCTAAAATAGAGCCAACCGTTTTAGAAAAACACGGACACAAACGTATTGACAACTATTTTTGGCTTAACCAAAGAGAAAATCAAGAAGTTATCGACTACCTCAATGCCGAAAACGAGTACTACCAACAAATGACGGCTCATACCGCAGCCCTTCAAGAAGACCTTTTCAAAGAAATGAAAGCACGTATCAAAGAAGATGATTCGTCTGTGCCTTATTTCTATAACGGTTATTGGTATATCACTCGTTATGAAACAGGTAAAGACTATCCTATTCACACTCGTAGAAAAGGAAGTATGGATGCTCCTGAAGAAATTATGTTTGACTGTAATGAAATGGCAAAAGGTCATAACTATTTTAACCTAGCCGGAATCAACATTAGTCCTGATAACAAGTATGCTGCTTTTGGAGTAGATACGGTAAGTCGTAGAATTTATACGATTCAAATCAAAAACCTAGAAACAGGAGAAATATTAGCCGATAAAATCGAAGGAGTAACCGGAGGTTCTACTTGGGCGAATGACAACAAAACGTTGTTCTATACCGGTAAAGATGCTCAAACACTACG
This sequence comes from Flavobacterium beibuense, assembly GCA_040393445.1. Lineage (GTDB taxonomy): Bacteria > Bacteroidota > Bacteroidia > Flavobacteriales > Flavobacteriaceae > Flavobacterium > Flavobacterium beibuense_B. The sequence goes on along the minus strand of JBEBUB010000094.1, from coordinate 889 downwards.
TTCTGATAAAATCTACAAACACAAATTAGGCTCTTCTCAAAAAGATGACGTAATGATTTATCACGAAAAAGATGACACATTCAACACTTTTGTATACAAAGAAAAATCAAAAAAATATTTGATTATTGGTTCTGGTAGCACGCTTACTTCAGAATACCAAATTCTTGAAGCAGACAACCCTGACGGAAAATTCAGAGTATTCCAACCAAGAGTTAGAGGATTAGAATACGGAATTGACTACTACAACGGAAAATTTTATGTAGTAACCAACAAAGACGGAGCTACTAACTTCAAATTAATGACGACTGCTGAGAATGCTACGTCTCAAGAAAACTGGAAAGATTTGATTCCTCACAGAGAAGATGTCCTTTTGGAAGGAATTGATATTTTCAAAGATTATTTAGTAGTTAGCGAAAGAGATAACAAAAAAGGTTTAAACCTTATCCGTATCAAGCCTTGGAACGGACAAGAGTATTTTTTACCATTCGATAGCGAAACTTATACGGCTTATACTACAACCAATATTGACTTCGACACAGACAAACTTCGTTATGGTTATCAATCCATGAAAACTCCGTCTTCTGTGATTGAGTTTGATATGAAAACCAAAGACAAAAAAGTATTGAAAGAGCAAGAAGTTTTGGGAGGTAAATTCAACAAAGACAACTATGTTGAAGAAAGAGTTTGGGCTACGGCTGCAGACGGAACTAAAGTTCCTGTATCTATGGTTTACAAAAAAGGAATGAAAAAAGACGGTAAAAACCCGTTGTTGTTGTATGCTTACGGTTCGTATGGAGCTTCAATGGATCCTTATTTCTCAACGGCTCGTTTGAGTCTTGTTGACAGAGGTTTCATCTATGCTATCGCTCACATCAGAGGAGGTGAAGAT
>JBEBUB010000093.1:0-8197 GCA_040393445.1 Flavobacterium beibuense | reverse complement strand
CTGCCAAAATTCAACGAAGTGGGTAAAGAAGCCTACAAAATGCTTGAAAAAACCGGAGTATATGTGCTTCGTGCTTTGGCTTTATATTTAGGTTTGGATGAGTTTTATTTTGATAACTACATCAAAGACGGAAACAGCATTTTAAGACCTATTCATTATCCGCCAATCACAGAAGAGCCTAAAGATGCTGTAAGAGCAGCAGCTCACGGAGACATCAATTTGATTACCCTATTGATGGGCGCTCAAGGAAAAGGGCTTCAAGTGCAAAATCACAACGGAGACTGGATTGATGCTATTGCTCAAGATGATGAGTTAGTAATCAATGTTGGTGATATGCTTTCAAGACATACGAACAACAAATTGAAATCAACCATTCATCAAGTGGTGAACCCTCCAAGAGAATTGTGGGGCACTTCGAGATATTCGATTCCGTTTTTTATGCATCCGGTAAGTGAGATGAAACTAAATGTTTTGGAAAATTGTATAGATGAAAACAACCCAAAACGTTATGACGACATCACTGCAGGAGAATTCCTTTACGAAAGATTAGTCGATTTAGGACTTATTAAAAAATAAAAAGATTAAATTTATTTCATCTAACTCCGGTAGAGTTTCAAACTCTGTCGGAGTTTTTGTTTAAATCATGTATATTTATATTTTATATAGAATAGATGATTAAACAGATACTTAAATGGTCCTTTAAAAATTATTTGACACTTTTTCTAGTTGTTATAGGAATTTACTTCATTCAAGAAGAAATTAGAAAACCTGATTTAACAACAGAAGATTCAATAGTATTTATAGAAGGTAGAGTTATTGATTATTCTTTTCATGAAAGTCCACGTATAAAAGGACCAGGCAATTTATATCATTATTATATCTGGCTTGATGAATATATAAGTCGTTTTCAGGTAAAAGCAGACTATACTCCTTTCTTTGATGTAACCGAGTTTCAACGAACAGTAATAAAAGGTGACACAATTAAATTGGCTATACCTAAAAGACACTTGCAGAATCTCAAGAAAGGTGATGATGTAAGATTACTTTCCTTGTCTAAAAATACAATAGATTATCTAAGGCTTAATGATACAATTCAAAATGAAAATAAACAGTACATGCTATACGCTGGGATATTATTTATTGGGGTAGGCTTATTTTATTATATAAAAAGATTACGAAGGAGAAAGAGGATTGATATCCTGAATGGCTAAGAATATTTAACCCTAAAAAAATCTCTGTATCTTTGCTTCTTTGAACCTAGAAAAATGAAAAACAAGAAAATAAACGATTTGAGTGCTTTAGGTGGTTTTGTGTTTTCTACAAACCAAGATTTCGACTTTTCTCAAGAAGAAGAAACCATCGAAACTCCCGAAAATAAAAAGCAGTATTTAGAAGCTCATTTAGACAAAAAAAATAGAGCCGGAAAGGTGGCTACTATCATTAAAGGTTTTGTAGGCACAGATGAAGATTTAAAAGACTTAGCTAAAAAACTCAAAACTTTGTGTGGTGTAGGCGGAAGCCAAAAAGATGGCGAAATCATTATTCAAGGAAACTTTAGAGATAAAATAATGGAGTATCTAAAAAAGGAAGGTTATAACGTAAAAAGAGTTGGTGGATGAATATAACAGATTTATTTTTTTGGGCAATTATTATTGCCAACGTTTTGTTCAGCTATAAAGGTTTTAACGACTACAATTTTTTTCGAAAATACGAATTTCATATAGGGAGCATCCAAAACGGAGAGCGATACCGAATGTTATCTTCTGCTTTTCTTCATGCAGATATGATGCACTTGGCTTTTAATATGATTACCTTTTACTTTTTTGCTCCGTGGGTGATTGCTATGTTGGGTACTTGGCTGTTCTTGCTCATCTATTTCGGAAGTTTGTTTTTAGGAAACATACTTACTTTGGTTTTAAATAAGGATAACTACAATTACAGAGCAGTCGGAGCTTCGGGAGCCGTAACGGGTGTTATTTACAGTGCTATTTTGTTTAATCCGGATGCTAATTTGTATTTGTTTTTTGCCATTCCGATTCCGGCTTATTTATTCGGAATTGGTTATTTGCTGTATTCGATTTACGGAATGAAAGCTCAAAATGATAACATTGGGCATACAGCTCACTTTGGTGGAGCTATCGGGGGTTATTTGCTTACGTTGATTTTAGTACCTCAACTGCTGTGGGTGCATACCAAAATGGTGATTTTACTAGCTATCCCAATCGTGATTTTATTTTATATGATGAAAACCAAAAGGCTTTAAAAATAAAGTGGCACAACATTTGAAAATGCCACTCCAAACAAATTAAAATAATTCTACCTATGAAAAAATTGATTGTAATTCTGACTGTAATGATGACGATTGTGGCTGTACAAGCACAAGATAAAGTTATCCAACCGCAAATATCTGTATCAGGAGAAGGAAAAGTAAAAGTAATTCCTGATGAAGCGGTTATCTCTATAGCTGTTGAAACCAAAGGCGAAGAATCTGCCAAAGTCAAAAAAGAAAACGATATAGCTGTTGACAAAGTTTTAAAGTATTTAAAATCGACTAAAATCAACCCGAAAGACATCAAAACGGAGCGAGTAGGGTTGTATCCAAATTATGATTACAACAAAAAGAAAAACTCATTTATGGCAACTCAAACTATCACTATTACGTTGAGAGATTTGGGCACCTATGATGTTTTGATGGATGAGTTAGTAAAAGCAGGAGTAAACCGCATCAACGGAGTGACCTTCCAATCTTCTGAAATTGAAAAATTAAAGTCTGAAGCAAGAATGATGGCGGTTGCTGATGCTAAAAAGAAAGCTGAAGACTTTGCTGGTGCTTTAGGTCAAAAAGTCGGAAAAGCAATTATGGTTACAGATAACTCTTCACCGGTTTATAACCCTCCTTATTATAGAGGAGATGTTATGATGATGGCAGAAGCAAAAGCAGGAGGAGACTCAAGAGAGACTTTATCTGTCGGAGAAATAGAAATTAATACCTTTGTGAATATTGTTTTTATGTTAGAATAATATTCGTTTTAGAAATATAAAAAGGCTGTTTCATATTTTTGGAACAGCCTTTTTTAGTTTCATTTTTAAAAACGAAATTTTCGTATATGATTGATTTTCGGTTATATTTGTTTTTCGATACTTAACTACTATGAATTCTTCCAAAGCGAAAAAACATATCATCTTTTCTGTATGGTGTTTTTTGCTGTTTCCTGTTATTAATATCTCTGCACAAGAGTTAAATGGTGTAGAGCAAGACACTTTAATGGGTTCTAAACCTCAAGGATGGTGGTTTCCGCAAACCGGATTTTTATCAGGAAATTTTGAATCGGGAGTTTCGACGCATTTCTGGACCAATTATTTCAGATTACGGAATTTGCAATTTCGAACCCAAGTGAATTTATGGAACGGACTAAGAGTAAACAATGTTCTCCGTTCTAACCGTGAACTCATCGGAGTCGATAAAGTTGACCCTATGTTTGACGAATTATATCTGGAATATTATGGTTATCATTTCTCAGCACAAGGAATGCTTAGCTTTAGTGCCAGAGCAGGTCGTATGCGATACGTACGGTTTCCGTTTCCGGATAAGTTATCGATATTTGATATAGTGCCTCGAGTTTCTGATTTGAATCCCGGAAGTGGAGAGAAAACCGCCTATGACGGACTTATGTTAATTCTGGATTACAAACTCTATTTTGGGCTAGGCTATCACGCTACTTTATATCAAGAAGTAGAAGAAGATGTTTTAAGACGTGGTCTGTTGGAGAATTACATTTACTACCAAAACCAATATAAAATAATGGAATGGGAGGCTAGAGCAGGTCAGTTGCAACTCCGTACTGTGCCACAAGGTTATTCGGAATGGGGAGGTAATTTTTATTTCGGATTGCAATGGAAGGGAATCCGAGCAGGTGGTATGATTGAAAAACTTAGAACTCAAGATACGTATGCTGGTATATTAGTGCAGTTTTCTCCGAGTATAATTACTAATCTTTTAGGAACTTTTCATTCAGATTATACCCGTGCCCCAAGAGGATTAGGTACTTATATTCCACTTATTAGAGGGAATTACGGTTATACGAAAGCTGATGACCTGCCTGATGATGCTGAACAGGTTGGTGAAATTGTAGCCGAAAGACGCTCTACTTTTTGGCAAAACAGTCAGACACGGAATTTCTATGAACATCAATACAGCGTATCCGGAAATGTTACCGATGACGATTTGATGGTTGTTACCGAAGAATATGCTTGGTATCTGAAAAACGAATCTCCTGTAGGGAAACTGCTAGAACTAAACGACTTTTCTGATATTCTAGATTGGGATAAGAGCTCGGCTCGTTTAGGAGAAGTCGCCCAGCCTGTGGTCTATAAATACTATAAAACTAATGGCAAAAAGCCCAAACGCCGTTTTGTGATTCGTCCGGGTGTTGACCCTAAGATTCTGTTTAAAGTCTATCGCTTTGACCCAAAAAATCCTGAGGCTAGGATAATTGCTAATGATTAGTTATTAGTTAAAGGTTGTGGGTTAATAGAAAAAGGAAAGGTTGACACTACAGTGAGTTTCAACCTTTCCTCTTTTTTCTATTTTCTATGTTCTTTTCTCTCTACTAAGATGCTGCTTGCAGCTTTAAGAGCATATTTTTGTTGAGTGCTTTTTCGGCATAGGTTTTATCGACTACCAGACTTTCTTCGTTTTTGCTTGGTAAATCAAACATGGCATCGGTTAAGATAGCCTCACAAAGCGAACGCAATCCTCGAGCTCCCAGTTTGTATTCTAGTGCTTTTTCTACGATAAAATCTAGTGCTTCATCGGTTATCGTAAGCTCGATACCGTCGATAGCGAATAGCTTTTGATATTGTTTTACTAAAGCATTCTTTGGCTCTGTCAATATCGAGCGAAGTGTTGTTTTATCTAGTGGATTCATATACGTAAGCACCGGTAAACGACCAATAATTTCAGGAATCAACCCGAAGTCTTTCAAATCTTTTGGGATAACGTATTGCAACAGATTGTCTTTGTCAATCTCGAAATTATCGTTGTTGCTTCTATATCCTAAGGCTTGATAGTTGAGTCTTTTTCCGATGATTTTCTCGATTCCGTCAAAAGCTCCTCCGGCAATGAAAAGAATGTTTTGGGTGTTTACCTCAACGAACTTTTGATCCGGGTGCTTTCTTCCACCTTTAGGCGGAACGTTTACGACAGAACCTTCTAAGAGTTTCAACAATGCTTGTTGCACTCCTTCACCTGACACATCACGAGTGATAGAAGGGTTGTCGCTTTTTCGAGCTATTTTATCAATTTCGTCAATAAAAACAATCCCTCTTTCTGCTTTTTCTACGTCATAGTCTGCTGCCTGAAGCAATCGAGATAAAATACTCTCTACGTCTTCCCCCACATAACCTGCTTCGGTCAGTACGGTGGCATCCACAATAGCAATCGGAACGTCAAGCATTCTTGCAATGGTTTTTGCAATGAGTGTTTTTCCGGTTCCGGTTTGTCCTGTCATGATGATGTTACTCTTTTCGATTTCAACATCATTGTCAGAGCGACCTTGCATCAAACGTTTGTAATGGTTATATACGGCTACGGCAAAAACTTTTTTGGTTTGCTCTTGGCCGATGACATATTGGTCGAGAAATTCTTTGATTTCAATAGGCTTTTTCAGGGTAATGTTCCCGTGTTTGCCTTTTAAAGGTTTGGAAGTGTGGTTGTATTCTTCCAGCAGAATACCATAAGCCTGTTCGATACAGGTCTCACATATATGAGCCGAACGTCCTGCAATCAGGATATCGGTTTCAGACTTTTTATTGCCACAAAAAGAACATTCCAAATCGTTCTTTGCCATAATTTATTATTTAGTTAAAACTTCGTCAATCATTCCGTATGCTTTTGCCTCATCGGCTTTCATCCAATAATCTCTTTCGCTGTCTTTATATACTTTATCAAAAGTTTGCCCGGAATGGTTCGCAATGATTTGATATAACTCGTCTTTGAGTTTAAGCATTTCTTTTAGGTTGATTTCCATATCGGTTGCCACTCCTTGAGCTCCTCCCGATGGTTGGTGAATCATCACACGAGAGTGAGGTAGGGCAGAGCGTTTTCCGTTTGCTCCGGCACAAAGTAAAACCGCTCCCATAGAAGCTGCCATACCCGTACAGATAGTTGCTACATCAGGCTTGATGTATTGCATGGTGTCATAAATTCCTAGACCTGCATATACGCTGCCACCCGGTGAGTTGATGTAGATTTGAATGTCTTTTGAAGAATCTGTACTTGCCAAAAACAAAAGCTGTGCTTGCACGATGTTGGCAATTTGGTCATCGATTCCTGTTCCCATAAAGATGATTCTATCCATCATAAGTCTTGAGAACACATCCATTTGTGATACGTTGAGTTGGCGCTCTTCAAGGATATAAGGTGTCATTCCCGTAGGGGTCATGTGGCTTACGATTTTATCGTAATACATGCTGTTTATTTTGTGATGCTTAGTAGCATATTTCTGGAATTGCTTCGCCAGTTCGAGCGAAGCTCTCGTGTCTTTACCGTAATTCATAGTTGTTGAAAGGTTTAAATTAAATAGAAAGAGTGTCAAATTTATAAAATCTGACACTCAAACGCAAAAATCGTGCTATTTATTACTCTCCGTAAGAGATTTTAATAAAGTCTCCGTAAGTAACCTCTTTTGTCTTAGCTCCAGACTTTTCTGCAAATAGTTGTAAGACTTTTTGGCTGATAACTTGGTCTGACAAACGTTTTACTTCTTCTTGGTTTGACAGGATTCTGGCAGTGATATTTTCGATATCTTCATCAGTTGGGTTCATTTGTCCGAATTGAGCCATTTGTTTTCTGATGATATCAGCAGCATAAGCTTTCAATTCATCGAAAGTCACCTGAAGGTTGTTCTCAGTAATGATTTTACCTTCGATTAATTGGTAGCGTAAACCTTTTTCTGATTTGTTGTATTCTTCTTGAGCCTGTTCAGGAGTCATTGGAGTTTCTCCGGCTTGTTGTAACCATTTTACAAGGAATTCAGCAGGCAAATCAAATTTGGTGTTTTCCAAAAGATAATCTGTTACGTCATTCATGAATTTTTGGTCTGCTTGGTTAGCGAATTGCACCTCAGCATCTTCTTTGATTTTTTGTTTCAACTCTTCTACAGAAGTTACTTTTCCTTCTCCGAATAGTTTATCCAAAAGCTCTTGGTTGATTTCAGCCAATTCGTATCCGTTTACTTCAGCGATAGTGAAAGTTACTTCTACGTCAAGCCCGTGAACGTTATCGTGAGGCACACCTAGATATTTCATCAAGTCGTGATCGTCAGCGAAAAGTCCTTTGGTTGAAACCGTAACTACATCACCTACTTTTTTACCGATGAATTTTTTACCGGTAGTTTTAGTTTTAAAGATAGACGTGTTGATAGTAGCCTCTTGGTTGATACCTTCAGCTTCGTTAGCGAAAGTTCCTCTAAGTTCGTCTCCTTCTTCAGAAACTTCTTTAGTGAAAAGTTTTCCGTATTGTTTTTGGATACGCTCTACTTGCTCGTTCAAAAGTGTTTCGTCTGCGATGATTTTATATCTTGTTACTTTTTTAGCAGCCAAATCAACTGAGAATTCAGGTGCTAAACCTAGTTCGAAATCAAATGAAAAGTCATCAGCATCCCAATCGAACTCGTCTTTCACTACAGGTAGTGGGTTTCCAAGTATGTCTAGTTTTTCTTCAACCAAATAATCGTTAAGTGATTGTTGAAGGATTTTGTTTACTTCATCAAGTAGAACGGCTTTTCCGTATTGTTTTTGCACCAAGCTCATCGGAACGTGTCCTTTTCTGAATCCCGGGATATTAGCGTTTTTACGGTAATCGTTAAGTGATTTCTCTACTTTTGCAGAATAGTCGTCTTTAGTAACGTTTATGGTTACGACAGCGTTTAAAGCATCAATTTGCTGTTTTGTAATGTTCATTTTACTTTAATTTAGCACGTTTAAATTGGGGTGCAAAGATAAGGTTTTTTCCTTAAAAATTTTAATCATTTGTATATAAATATATTGCGCCTTGGGTTAATTTTTTCTTTAAGGTGAGAAAGGGCTGGGTGAGGGGTGCCGGAGGCTGGTTGTTTGTCAGTTGTCGGTTATCAGTTATTAGTTATCAGTTATTAGTTATCAGTTATTAGTTATCAGTTATTAGTTATCAGTTATT
>JBEBUB010000092.1:0-8206 GCA_040393445.1 Flavobacterium beibuense | reverse complement strand
AACTATCGAAGAAGCAATATTTGAATATACTAAATATATAGAATTATCTTGTCAACATTATGTAAACAGTGAAGAGTTTTGGGTATATTCATATATGGCAATGGAAAAATTCGGAATGGAAATTTTCCCAGAAGCTATTATGAAGTATCACTATAAAAAAATGGGCATTACTGAAACTCCCCCAAAATTTTCTGACTCTAAACAAGAATTAGATATAAAATATTGGTCTCCACAATCTGAAGAAAATTAAAAATTATCTAAACTTACAGTCCTATATTTTTTATTCTTCTACTAAAAACCAACAACCCAAAAAACGTAATAAGTCCGTTGAGGATGATTAGTTCTACATCAAACTTATAACTCCCGAAAAGAAGTTGTGAGTTTTCAACGATCCAAAACGTAAGTAGTGGAGATAGAATACAAATAACAGGAGTTGCTTTATCTAGCACTAAACGATTTTTCATAAATAAGCCAAAAGCATATAAACCAAGAAGTGGTCCGTACGTATAGGATGCTACTCTGAAAATCATACTCACAACCGAAGCATCATTAATAGCATTAAAAATCAGAATCACCAAAAACATTAAAAGGGCAAACGAAAGATGCACGAAATGTCTTTGTTTGACAAGTCTTTTATCAGATTTATCTTTGGCTTTATCCATACCTAAAAAATCTACACAAAACGAAGTAGTAAGTGCTGTTAAAGCCGAATCTGTGGTTGCAAAAGTAGCAGCTGTTAGCCCTAATAAAAATACGATAGCAGGAACAAGTGTAAAGTGATTGAAAGCAATTTCCGGAAACAACAAATCGGTTCGAGGTTTACCTGTTACAGAATCTAAAGGCACTTCGATTCCGTTTTGGTTAGCATACAAATAAAGTAAAGCCCCAACACTCAAAAACAACAGATTTACGATGACGAAAATACCTGTAAAAGTGAGCATATTCTTTTGAGCTTCTCCGATGTTCTTACAACTCAAATTCTTTTGCATTAAATCTTGATCGAGCCCAACCATAGCAATAGTTACGAATATTCCTCCTAGAATTTGCTTTACAAAATGATACCTGCTTCCGATAAAATCTTCATAGAAAAATACTTTGGAATAATTACTTTCTTTAACTGCTTCAAAAGCTTCTAGAAGATTGTAATTCATACTTTGACAAACGAAATAAATCGTAAAAATCACAGACGAAACCAAAAAGAAAGTTTGTAACAAATCGGTAATAATAATGGTTTTAAGTCCGCCTTTGTAGGTGTAGGCAAAAATGAGTCCGAGTGAAATCAGAACCGTTGCCCAAAACGGAACTCCATAAAAATCAAACACGAATCGCTGTAAAACAATCACCACTAAATACAACCTAAAAGCAGAACCAATGGTTCTACTAATCAAGAAAATAAGAGCAGAAGTTTTGTAACTATACACTCCCATTCGTTGCTCGATATATTCGTAAATTGAAGTAAGGTTGAGCCTATAATAAAGTGGAAGTAAAATTTTAGCAATAATCAAAAAACCAATGGCATTCCCCAGTACAAACTGAAAGTATTTAAACTGTTCTCCGTTGGGCGAACCTACCTCTCCTGGAACGGAAATAAACGTAACTCCCGAGAGTGCCACTCCAATCATTCCGAAAGCGACCATATACCACTTGGAATTTCGGTTCGCTAGGAAAAAAGCTTCATTTCCCGAGTGTTTTCGTCCTACGACATTCGCAATAACAATCAGAATTCCGAAATAGATGACCATAATGGTCAGAATAAGAATGGGAGTCATAAATTAAGTTATGAGTTTTAGTTGTCAGTTTTTAGTTGATGTTATCAGCGAAAGTACAAATTTATCTGAATAGGTTTCTTTAATTCTATAAAAACAATAACTTTAGAAACTGAATTTTATCTTATGAAAAAACTATTTCCATTTTTATTGCTTCTCATATCACTTATATCTTGCCAGAAAAAACATCAAGATGTAATTGAAATTTATCTAACGAAAGAAAGGATTCCTCATAAGGTGGGAGTTCCTTTTGAGGAAATACCAAAATATGTAAATATTGACTTAACAGACCCTGTTTTTGGCCGATATGATCACTTCTTTGTTTCATATGACACAATCAGCAAAGACTTTGTGTTTTTAGGTGAATTTGATATAAGAAGAGAAAATTTGAAAGAAGAGCCTTTTATAACAAATGATGAAATTCTTGGTTTTGATTTTGAAAAATCTAATGTTGTTGTGTCAGGAAACTCTTATTATAAATTTTCTGATAAAAGAATTGGTAACTTGAATCAATTTGTGATTTGTATAAATAAAAAGCCTGTTATAAATGGATATTTTTTATCAGGAATGTCTTCTGCTTATATTGACTGGTATGCTATGTATTACCTTCCATATTCCGAAAAATATAAAGATGATGTAATTGATTTATATTTATATTTTGATTTCAGAAATAGAAGTATTGAAATTCCCGATTTTCAAACCACAAATCCTGAATTTCACCAAGCATTCCAAACCCGAAATCAAGAAAACAATCTTTTTCAACAATAAATTTTTCCTTTACAACTTTCGACTTTCGACTTTATGACTTAATTATCGTAAATTTGCCTCTTTCAAAATTTTCAGATAAATGACAATTCCAGCACAGTTTGATCCAAAGTCCGTAGAGGACAAATGGTACCAATATTGGTTAAACAACAAATATTTCCACTCAACGCCTGATTCAAGAGAGCCTTATACTATTGTAATTCCGCCTCCCAACGTTACGGGAGTGTTACATATGGGGCATATGCTTAACAATACGATTCAAGACGTACTTATTCGTAGAGCCCGACTTCGTGGTTATAATGCCTGTTGGGTTCCCGGTACGGATCACGCTTCCATCGCAACTGAAGCCAAAGTAGTGGCTAGGCTCAAAGAGCAAGGAATTGACAAAAACAACCTGACAAGAGAAGAATTCCTAAAACACGCTTGGGATTGGACCAACCAATACGGAGGCGTAATTTTAGAACAACTCAAAAAATTGGGTGCTTCGTGTGATTGGGACAGAACCAAATTCACGATGGACGACGATATGTCGGCTTCGGTTATCAAAGTGTTTGTTGATTTATACAACAAAGGCTTGATTTATCGTGGTTACCGAATGGTAAACTGGGATCCGGAAGCGAAAACTACTCTTTCAGACGAAGAAGTTATTTACGAAGAAAGACAAGGTAAATTCTATCATCTGAACTATAAAATCGTAGGTTCAGACGAATATATAACTATTGCTACGACTCGACCTGAAACGATTTTGGGAGATACTGCTATCTGCGTGAATCCCAATGACGAAAGATATTCACATCTGAAAGGCAAAAAAGCAATTGTTCCTATTGCTAATCGTGAAATTCCTATCATTTTTGATGAATACGTAGATATGGAATTCGGAACTGGAGCTTTGAAAGTCACTCCGGCTCACGATGTGAACGATAAAGTGTTGGGTGACAAACACAATTTGGAAATCATCGACATTTTCAACGAAGATGCAACGCTAAACTCTTTCGGATTACACTATCAAGGGAAAGACCGTTTCGTAGTTCGTGAGGAAATCGCCAAAGAATTAGAACAAATCGGAGCCCTAATAAAAACCGAATCACATCTAAATAAAGTAGGAACTTCAGAAAGAACTAAAGCCGTTATCGAGCCAAGACTTTCAGACCAATGGTTCTTGAAAATGGAAGATTTGGTAAAACCTGCTTTGAAAGCCGTTTTAGAAACCGAAGAAATTAAATTCTATCCGAAACGTTTTGATAACACATACAAACACTGGTTAGAAAACATCACCGATTGGAATATTTCTCGTCAGTTATGGTGGGGACAGCAAATCCCTGCTTATTATTACGGAGAAGGAAAAGAAGATTTCGTAGTGGCTGAAACCATTGAAGAAGCTTTGAAATTAGCTCAGGAAAAAACTTCGGACTTCGGACTTCGGACTTCGGACTTAAAACAAGACAAAGATGCTTTAGATACTTGGTTCTCTTCTTGGCTTTGGCCGATGAGTGTTTTCGGAGGAATTCTAAATCCAGAAAACGAAGAATACAAATACTATTATCCGACCAACGATTTAGTTACCGGACCAGACATTATTTTCTTCTGGGTAGCTCGTATGATTATCGCTGGTTATGAATATGAAGGCGAAAAACCATTCTCGAACGTATATTTTACGGGAATTGTACGTGATAGCCAACGTCGTAAGATGTCGAAATCATTAGGAAACTCACCAGATCCGCTAGATTTGATTGAAAAATTCGGTGCCGATGGTGTTCGTTGTGGATTGTTGCTTTCAGCTTCTGCCGGAAATGATATTTTATTCGACGAAGAATTATGTAATCAAGGAAAAGGATTCGCAAACAAAATCTGGAATGCTTTCCGATTGATTAAAGGATGGGAAGTGGCTGATATCGCTCAACCTGAACACTCAAAAGTAGCGGTTAATTGGTTTGAGAATAAATTCCAAAAAACATTAGCTCAAATCAATGATGATTTTGAGAAATACAGAATTTCGGATGCCTTGATGGCGATTTACAAACTTACTTGGGATGATTTCTGTTCGTGGTATCTAGAGATGATTAAACCAGGTTACCAACAACCAATTGATAGAATAACTTTCGATAAAACGATTGCTATTCTAGAAGATTTATTGAAACTGTTACATCCGTTTATGCCATTCTTGACAGAAGAAATTTGGCAACACATAACGGAAAGAACTCCAGAGCAAGCTTTGGTAATTGCTCAATACCCAACCGAAAAAGCATTCGACGAAAGTATTATTTCTGGATTTGAATTTGCATCAGAAGTAATTTCAGGTATCAGAACCATTCGTAAAGACAAGAATATTCCGTTTAAAGATGCGATTGAATTAAAAGTAATCAATAGCGAAAAAGCTTCCGAAGCATTTGATTCAGTAATTATGAAACTTACTAATGTTTCTGGTTTAGAATACGTTACCGAAGCTATAAACGGAGCTTTGACTTTCCGTGTAAAATCAAACGAATATTTCGTTCCCGTATCTGGAAATATCAATATCGAAGAAGAAATCAAAAAACTTACGGAAGAATTAGAATACACCAAAGGATTCTTAGCATCAGTAGAGAAAAAGCTTTCGAATGAGAAATTCGTAGCAGGAGCTCCTGAACAAGTAATTGCTAATGAACGTAAAAAACAAGCAGATGCTTTAGCTAAAATTGCTACTATAGAACAAAGTATTGCAAGTTTAAAGTAATTTATTTTACCGCAAAGTCGCTAAGAACACTATGAAATAACTTTGTGAACTTAGCGACTTTGCGATATTTTTTTATATTCCCAAATAGTTTTGTGGTGTAATTTTCAACAATTCTTCTTTCACTTGGTCTGAAACCTGAAGTGTCTGAATAAAGTTATGAATGGCTGTTTTATCAATCGTAGTGTTGGTTCTGGTAAGTTCTTTCAAAGCCTCATACGGATTCGGATAGTTTTCTCTTCTCAAAATCGTTTGAATCGCCTCAGCTACTACAGCCCAATTTTTCTCTAAATCTTCGTTGAATTTATCAGCATTCAAAAGGAGTTTGTTAAGTCCTTTCAAAGTTGCTTCAAACCCGATTATCGTGTGACCAAAAGGGACGCCTACGTTTCTAAGAACCGTACTATCTGTAAGGTCTCTTTGAAGTCTTGAAATAGGCAATTTAGCAGAAAGATGTTCAAAAATAGCATTGGCAATACCTAAGTTTCCTTCTGAATTTTCGAAATCAATAGGGTTAACTTTGTGTGGCATAGCAGAACTTCCTACCTCTCCTGCTTTGATTTTTTGCTTGAAATAATCCATCGAAACATACGTCCAGATGTCTCTATCAAGGTCGATTATGATTGTGTTGATACGCTTTAGAGCATCAAAGAAAGCAGCAAAATGATCGTAATGCTCAATTTGTGTTGTTGGGAAAGAGTGATGTAAACCAAGTATTTCTTCCACAAATTTTTGTCCGAAAGCTCTCCAATCAACCTCAGGATATGCTACTTTGTGAGCATTGTAGTTTCCTGTTGCGCCTCCGAATTTTGCAGCAAACGGAATGTTGAAAAGTAATCTCATTTGCTCTTCTAATCGCTCTACAAAAACGCCGATTTCTTTTCCTAAACGAGTAGGTGAAGCCGGTTGCCCGTGGGTTCTGGCAAGCATCGGGATATCTGCCCATTCGGTTGAGAGTTGTTTTAATTTCGATACTAATTCAACCAATGATTTCAAATATACTTCACGAAAAGCCTCTTGAGTCGAATACGGAATAGCCGTATTGTTAATATCTTGAGAAGTCAACCCAAAGTGGATAAACTCTTTATATTGAGAAAGTTGTAATCTATCAAAAGCTTTTTTCAAGAAATATTCAACCGCTTTTACATCGTGGTTGGTTGTTTTCTCAATTTCTTTGATTTCTAAAGCATTTTCAGAAGTGAAATTGCGATAAATAGTTCGTAAATCTTCAAAAACAGATTTATTTACGTCTTTAAGCTGAGGCAAAGGCAGCTCACACAAAGCAATAAAATATTCCACTTCGACCAAAACTCGATAACGGATAAGTGCTTCTTCTGAAAAATACGGAGCTAAATTTACTGTTTTGTTTCTGTATCTCCCGTCAATAGGAGAAATTGCTGTTAATTCTGTAAGCTGTTGCATGTTGTTTAGTATAAACGTACAAAGGTACAATTTTTCAGATTGAAATAACAATCAAATTTTGTCTAAAAGCCGTATCTTTGTCCCTCTTTTTTATGAAAAAATAAGCAATGAAATTAGTCAAACGAAATCCTTTCGGACACATACTTTTTTTAAAAAAGTGGATTATCCGTATAGCCGGAGCTATGACTCATAGACGCTATAAAGGATTTAATCAACTAAAGATTGAAGGCTCCTCCATTCTTCGGAATTTGCCTAATACAGGAGTGCTTTTCATTTCTAATCACCAAACGTATTTTGCAGATGTGGTTGCGATGCTTCACGTTTTCAACGCAAGTTTAAAAGGTAGAGAAGACAATATCAGTAATATTGGTTATTTGTGGCAACCTAAACTGAATATCTATTTTATTGCAGCCAAAGAAACCATGAAATCCGGTTTATTACCTAGAATTATGGCTTATGCAGGTTCGATTAGTGTAGAGCGAACTTGGAGAGCCAAAGGGCAAGATATTGTTGACCAAAAAAAAGAAGTAAACCCGAACGATACTGAAAATATTGGAATAGCTTTAGAAGACGGTTGGGTGATTACTTTTCCGCAAGGGACAACCAAATCATTTAAACCGATTCGAAAAGGAACAGCTCACATCATCAAAAATCACAAACCTATTGTGGTGCCTATCGTGATTGACGGTTTCAGAAGGTCTTTCGATAAAAAAGGACTTCGAACCAAAAAGAAAGGTATTTTACAATCGATGGTGATTAAAGAACCTTTGGAAATTGATTACGACAACGAATCTATTGATCAAATCGTAGAAAAAATCGAATATGCTATTGAGCAACATCCGTCTTTCTTGAAAGTAATCCCGATTGAGGAACTCGAAGCTCAAGAAAAACTCAATAAAATGAGAGAGTATTAATCCTTTAGTGAATAGTCTATTATTAAAACGAAATCATAATGAAAAAAATAATCTTTACAGAAAACGCACCAGCTCCAATCGGGCCATACAGTCAGGCAATTTTATCAGACAACACCTTATATGTTTCCGGCCAAATTGCGCTAAATCCTGAAAACGGAGAACTCATTAATAACACGATCGAAGCACAAACACATCAAGTGATGAAAAACTTAAAAGCCGTTCTGAAAGCAGCTGATATGGATTTTTCTAACGTAGTGAAAGCAACTATCTTTATTACCGACATGGATGATTTTACGAACATCAATACGGTGTATGGAAGTTATTTCCCTACTGATTGGGCTCCTGCTCGTGAAACCGTTCAAGTATCTGTTTTGCCTAAAAACGTGGATGTTGAAATTTCTGTCATAGCAGTAAAATAGTTTTTTACGAAAATATTTTGAAAAACCAATATTGTTATTTACCTTTGCACCCTCAATTAAAGGCCTCGTGGCGCAACTGAATAGCGCATCTGATTACGGCTCAGAAGGTTACAGGTTTGAATCCTGTCGAGGTCACAAATATCAGGATAACATTCATCCATCACAAAGCAAAAAAACCTCAGATTTCTCTGAGGTTTTTTTGTGTTTTTA
>JBEBUB010000091.1:0-8233 GCA_040393445.1 Flavobacterium beibuense | reverse complement strand
AATTATCCTGAATTTCAAAAAGATATGGTTCGCCTAGGTATCGGACTTTACGGAATTTCAAATGACGAATCTGAAATGAAATACTTGGAAAATGTTGGAACCTTAAAATCAGTAATTCTACAGATAAAAGACATTCAAAAAGGCGAAAGTGTAGGTTATTCTAGAGGTTTTATGGCTGAAAAACCCATTCGAACAGCCACCATCCCAATCGGGTATGCAGACGGAATTCCGAGAGCTTGGGGCAGAGGAAGAGGTTATGTGATAATTAACAACAAAAAAGCACCTATTTTGGGTTCGGTTTGTATGGATATGCTCATGGTTGACATCACAGAAATCTCGTGTAATGAAGGAGATGCTGTTGTTATTTTCGGAGAAAACCCTAACGTAGTTGAAATGGCAAAAGTGCTTGATACGATTCCGTATGAGATTCTAACCGGAATTTCACATCGAGTGAAAAGAGTGTTTTATAGAGAATAATCTATTTTCTTTCCCACCTTTTTAAAAGAAACAACATCTATAAAAATAATAACCACAATTATTATTCTTTAGACCTAAAAAACAACAATATGAAAAAACTGATTTATTTATTTGTAATCGGGTTTTCTGTAGTGGCTGTCGCTCAAAAACCTATTTTCACCGATGCTAAAATTGAAAATGCAACCGTCTATTTTAATTCGGCTGAACTAACACATTCCACTTCTGCCAATCTCCCAAAAGGAACTAGCGAAATTGTCATAAAAAACATCGCCAATTACCTAAACGAAAACACGATTCAGATAAAAGCTCCGAAAGACGTAACCGTACTTTCTGTTCAGTTTACTACCAATTATATGTCTGAATATGAAATTGACGAAACCTCTCCTGCTATCAAACAAGTAAGAGATAGTATCAAACTTATTGAAGCAGCTATCAAAAAAACAGTAAATGCAAAGATTTCAGAAAACAGAACCATTGATCTTTTAGACAAAAATCAGCAAATTGGAGGACAAAACACAGGTCTGAGTGTAGTGGAACTGACTAAAATGGTCGATTTCTATAAATCTAAAAGAAACGAACTTCAAAATAATTTTGACCTTTTAGAAGAGAAAGAAAAACAGCTCAGAGAAACCCTAGCAAGACTTAACTCACAATTAAAAATCAATACTTCAAAAGAAGAAAAAACCTCAAACGGAAAACTGATTCTTCAAGTAATGAGTGATGTGGCTGCAAAAACAAATTTTGAAATCAGCTATATAACTCCGTATGCTAGTTGGACTCCATTTTATGATCTGAGAGCAGAAAGTGTGACCGCTCCTTTGGATTTGATGTATAAAGCTCAAGTAGCTCAAAATACAGGCATTGATTGGAAAAAAGTAAAACTCACCCTATCGAGCGGAAGCTCAAATCAAAACAACCAAATCCCGATTTTAAGTTTTTGGTTTTTGAGGTATCATCAACCAATTACTTATGATGCAATTAGTGTCGAAGGATATAGAACAAAAGCTAATCCTCAGTCAAATGTTATTCAATCTATGTCAGGTCAAGTTCCTGGATTAGAAATACAAAAAGGAAAAGCGTCAATAGATGATTATACTACCGTAACTGAAAATCAACTCAATGTTTCTTTTGACATTGATATTCCGTATGATATTCTGTCTAACGGAAAACTACATAGTGTAGCTCTCAAAGAATTGAAACTTCCGGCTAAATACACTTATTATTCTGCTCCAAGAGTAGAAAAAGAAGCATTTTTAGTAGCTGAAATTGACGATTATTCACAATACAATCTGTTGCCGGGTGAAGCGAATATTATTTTTGAAGGTATGTATGTCGGGAAGACCTACATTAACCCAAATCAAACAGCAGAGAGTTTGAAACTTACTATGGGAAGAGACAAACGAGTTTCTGTAAAACGTGAAAAAGTAACCGAAAAATCAGGAACAAAATTCCTATCGAGCTACAAGGAACAAACTTTTACGTTTGATATTACTCTGAAAAACGACAAAAAAGAAACCGTAGAACTTTTACTGAAAGACCAATATCCGCTCAGTACAGACAAAGATATTACGATTGAACTTGTTGAAAGCAACAAAGCTCAAATAAACTCTGAAACCGGAATTCTCACTTGGGAAGTCAAACTAAAACCCGGAGAGATTCAAAAGTTCAGAATCAGCTACAAAGTAAAATACCCGAAAGACAAAACCATCGGGAACTTATAAAATATAGAGGCAGTAGTCCGTTTTTTAAAACAAACGAATTACTGCCTTTAAAATTCCCCTGAAATCTTTTCGTTTCACTAACAAACATTTTATTCAAAAAAGAATATCTTTGCTTGTTAAACTAATATGAATTTCTTTTTCCTGAAAAACTTCAGGAAATCTATATAAAAGAAAGATAAAATATGGCTTGTACAAGTTGCTCAACAAACGACGGTTCTGCTCCTAAAGGTTGTAATAACCACGGATCATGCGGAACGGATTCATGTAATAAACTCTCTGTTTTTGATTGGCTCTCTAATATGGTAACTCCCGGAGCTGCCCAATTTGATGCAGTAGAGGTTCGCTTTAAAAACTCTAGAAAAGAATTTTTCAGAAATGCTAGTAATCTCCCCCTAAACATCGGAGATGTGGTAGCCACAGAGGCTTCACCGGGTCACGATATCGGGATTGTTACTTTAACCGGAGAATTGGTTAGAGTACAGATGAAGAAAAAAAATATTGAACCTCAAGCCGAACTCCCAAAAGTATATCGAAAAGCTACTCAAAAAGATATTGATATATGGAGTGAGTTCCGAATGAAAGAAGATAAAATTCAGGTTCGCTCTCGTGAAATTGCTATCGAACTTCGTTTACAGATGAAAATTTCAGACGTGGAATTTCAAGGCGATGGTTCTAAAGCCATTTTCTATTACACAGCTGAAGAACGTGTTGATTTCCGTCAGTTAATCAAAGAATTTGCAAGAGAGTTCAACACCAGAATTGAGATGAAACAAATAGGTTTTCGTCAAGAAGCTGCCCGACTTGGCGGAGTAGGCTCATGTGGTAGAGAACTTTGTTGTTCTACTTGGTTGACTGATTTTAGAAGTGTAAACACTTCTGCTGCACGTTATCAACAGCTTAGTTTGAATCCTCAGAAACTGGCCGGTCAATGCGGAAAACTCAAATGTTGTCTTAACTATGAGTTGGATACTTATACGGATGCTCTGAAAAGCTTCCCTTCAACAGATACACTTTTGCAAACCGAAAAAGGTGAAGCTATGTGTCAGAAAATAGATATTTTCAAAGAGTTAATGTGGTTTGCATATAAAGATAATACGGCTCATTGGCATGTGCTGCCTGTAGCAAAAGTAAAAGAAATCGTTGAAGAGAATAAAAAGGGGAAAAAAGTAACAAGTGTAGAAGATTTCGCTGTAGAAATTACTTCAAACTCTGAAAAAGAAACTGATTTTAAAGATACGATTGGTCAAGAAAGTCTTACTCGTTTTGACACTCCGAAAAAGAAGAAAAACAACAATCGTCCGAAAAACAAAAACCGCAAACCGGCACCAAAGAAAAATGAAAACAATAAATAAATACATCGTACTTGTTTTTTGTAGTCTAGCACTGATTTCCTGTGACAATAACCGAGTTTTTGACAGTTATAAATCTGTCGGGAACGGTTGGCACAGAGACAGTCTGGTCGTGTTTGAATATGAGGTGCAAGACACGGTAAAGCCTTATGATTTGTTTTTAACCCTTAGAGCCAATAACGATTATCCGTTTAGCAATATTTTTGTGATTGCTTCTCTGGAAAGCCCAAGCGGAGAAACCAAAACCGATACACTCGAATATCTAATGGCAGCTCCCGATGGCACACTTTTAGGTAACGGATTTTCTGATATTAAAGAAAGTAAACTTTGGCTCAAAGATGACTACAAGTTCTCTCAAAAAGGAAAACACGTAATCACTATTGAGCAAGCCCTAAGAAAACGAAATGAAGTCGAAGGAGTTGAAGTATTGGAAGGAATCTCTGAAGTAGGACTCCGAATCGAAAATAATAATAATTAGGTAATCGTAGAACTGTAATCTGTATCAATATGACACAAAAAAAGGCAACTGACGATTTTTCAAAATATATCAAATGGTTTTGGAGGCTTTTTGCTGGAGCAATTGCTTTTGTAGCTTTGCTTTTCTTGTTGGCTTCAGTTGGGGCTTTTGGAGAAATGCCTTCTTTTGAAGAATTAGAAAATCCGTCTTCAAACCTAGCTTCAGAAATCATTTCTGCTGACGGAAAAACCATCGGGAAGTTATACCTGAACGAAAACCGTACTCCTATAAAGTATGAAGATTTACCTCAAAATCTCATCGATGCTCTAGTAGCTACAGAAGACGAACGTTTTTATAGCCACTCCGGGATTGATGCTCGAGGAACCCTAAGAGCTGCTGTATTTTTAGGCAGAAGAGGTGGAGCAAGTACCATCACTCAACAGTTGGCAAAACAACTTTTCCATGAAGAAGGTTCAAAAAATATCGTTGAACGTATGCTTCAAAAGGTAAAAGAATGGATTATTGCTGTTCGCCTCGAAAGACAATATACCAAACAAGAAATCCTCACGATGTATCTGAATCAGGTAGATTTCGTTAATAATGCTGTGGGTATTCGTTCGGCTTCGAGAGTTTATTTTTCGAAAGAACCTAAAGACCTCAACACAGAAGAAGCAGCTGTAATTGTCGGGATGTTGAAAAATCCTTCTTTGTTTAATCCAAGACAAAGATTGGAGCTCACAACCAACAGACGAAATACGGTTTTAAGCCAAATGGAGAAAAACGATTTTATCACAGAAGCCGAAAAAGATTCGTTACAAAAACTACCATTAGAGCTACGATATTCCCCGGAATCACACAATGAGGGAATCGCAACTTATTTTAGAGAATACCTCCGTGAATACATGAGACAATGGGTAAAAGAAAACCCAAAAGAAGACGGTTCAAACTACAACATTTACCGTGACGGACTCAAGATTTATACTTCTATAGATTCTCGTATGCAAGCCTATGCAGAACAAGCGGTTACGGCTCATTTATCGAATCTACAAGAAGAGTTTTTCTTACATTTCAAAGACAGAAAAAATGCTCCGTTTGTAGAAATCAGTCAAGAACAGACCGATAGAATTTTGCTTCAAGCTATGAAGAATTCTGACCGTTGGAGACAAATGAAAGAACAAGGAAAATCTGAAGAACAAATCAAAAAATCTTTCGAGATTCCTACAAAAATGACTGTGTTTAGCTGGCAAGGTGATAAAGACACTTTGATGACTCCTATAGACTCCATTCGTTATTACAAACATTTCTTGAGAACGGGTGTAATTTCTGTAGAGCCACAAACCGGACAAATCAAAGCTTGGGTTGGTGGAATCAACCACAAATACTTCAAATATGACCATGCCAAACAAGGAGCAAGACAAGTAGGTTCGACTTTTAAACCGTTTGTTTACGTAACGGCTATGGAACAACTTCACAAATCACCTTGTGACAGTATTATTGATGCTCCGTTTACTATCCCGAGAGGAAAATGGGGCGTTTCTGAAGATTGGTCTCCTAAAAACTCAACCGGAAAATTTTCAGGAACTACCACATTGAGCGATGCCCTAGCCAAATCCATCAACACCGTTTCAGCTAAGCTTATCGATATGGTTGGCCCAAGA
Organism: Flavobacterium beibuense; assembly: GCA_040393445.1. Taxonomy (GTDB): domain Bacteria; phylum Bacteroidota; class Bacteroidia; order Flavobacteriales; family Flavobacteriaceae; genus Flavobacterium; species Flavobacterium beibuense_B. Next base: position 2,571 of record JBEBUB010000091.1, on the reverse strand, counting down.
GCTGTGATTGATATGACTAAAAAATTAGGCGTAAATTCAGATATTCCTGAACAAGTTGCTATATCGCTTGGAGCGGTAGATATCTCGGTTCACGACATGGTAGCTGCCTACAGTACTTTTGCGAATCAAGGAGTGTATATAAAACCTCATGCTATCCTCAGAATCGAAGATAAAAACGGAAAAGTACTTTTTGAAAATGTGCCTCAGCCAAAAGATGTGTTGAGCAAAGACGTTTCGTATGCTGCTATAAAACTATTAGAAGGAGTTACCCGCTCCGGAAGTGGTGGTCGATTAAAATCTACCAGAGGTGGAGGTCCTGCTTATAAAAGAATGACCGGATATCCGTATGCTTTCACCAACCCAATTGCTGGTAAAACCGGAACAACTCAAAATCAATCTGATGGTTGGTTTATGGGAATGGTTCCGAATTTGGTAACAGGAGTGTGGGTAGGTAACGAAGACCGTGCCGCACACTTTCAAACCATAACTTATGGTCAAGGAGCTTCGATGGCATTACCTATTTGGGGAATTTATATGAAAAAATGCTACGAAGATAAAACTCTTAATGTTTCAAAAGACGAATTCAAACGACCAGACAATCTTGCTCCTTGGGCAGAATGTAGGACGGTCGTAAACGATTCGTTGGAGTTAGACATCAACATCGATGAATTCGGATTCTAAAAATTTATCATACCTATGAATTAAAAACCTATAAACTTAAAACCGTTTATAGGTTTTTTTGTTTCGTTAGTGTTTAAAACAACAAACCAATAATTTTCAATAAAATTACTGTAACAAAACATTATGAATTACGTCTTATTTATTAATACATCAAAAAACTACATTCGATGAAAAAAATTGCACTTTTATTTTCGGTTTTATGGACTGTTGCTCTAACAGCTCAAGATTTTAGAGGAATGGCTGTATATGAGTCTAAAGTAAAAATGGATGATGCAAAATTGGATGAAAATCCTAACATTACTCCCGAAATGAAAAAAATGATTGAAGAACAAATGAAGAAAATGTCTGAAAAAACATTTGTGCTTCATTTCGACCGTAATACATCAATTTATGAAGAGGAAGAAATCCTCGAAGCAGGAAATGATCCTTTTGGCGGAGGTTTTAAAATGATGTCAAATACGATGTATGGAGGAGCCTATTACAAAAACACAAAAGAACAATTTTACCTTCAAGAAAGAGATATTTTCGGAAAAGAATTCTTGATTAGAGACTCTCTACAGGTTTTCAACTGGGAATTAGGTACAGAGAGTAAACAAATCGGGAATTATACTTGTTTTAAAGCTACGGCTGTGGTTCCGTTTGATATGACCGACTTCAAAAACATGAGTCGTAAAGAACCAAAAGACGATGCTGAAAAAGAAAAACAAGAACAATCAACTAACTTTTTGGATATGATTGATGTGCCAACAGAATTAGTAGTAACCGCTTGGTACACTCCACAAATTCCGGTTTCTCAAGGCCCTTCAAACTACTGGGGACTTCCAGGACTTATTATGGAAGTTAGCTCGGGAAAAACTACGGTTTTGTGTTCTAAAATCGTAATCAATCCGAAAGATAAAAAAGAAATAAAAGCTCCGAAAAAAGGAAAACAAGTTACTCAGAAAGAATACGAAAAAACCTTCATGCAAAAGATGGAGGAATTCCAACAAATGGGACGTGGAAGAGGCGGAATGCATATTGGAAGATAAGGTTACCTTTTAACTCAAACTAAACTACTCGTTTCATTATTATCATTTCTGAACAAATGAAAAAATCACTCTCAATTCTTTTTATCTTATTTTTTGGAATTACCCAAGCTCAAAACATTAAAGTAGAAGGTATCGTTGCAGACAGCCTAGGAGTTGCTATCGAAATGGCAAACGTAATGGCCGTGAATCTCGATACTGACAAAATGGATGGTTATAGCATAACCGGAGACAGAGGACAATATTCTCTTTCGTTAAAACCCAAGACTAATTATCAGCTTAAAGTCAGCTATTTAGGACTTAATCCGAAAACAGTTGATTTGAAAACTGAAACCGAGAATATTTTTTTACCCATAAAACTAGAAGGCGGAGGATTTATGCTCGAGGGGGTAGAAATAGTATATGAAATGCCTGTTTCTATAAAAGGTGATACTATTGTCTATAATGCAGATTCCTTCACTAGCGGAACCGAAAGAAAACTCGAAGATGTCTTGAAAAAGCTTCCCGGAGTAGAAGTTGACGATGACGGAAACATTACAGTGGAAGGGAAAGGCGTGTCAAAACTTATGGTCGAAGGAAAAGATTTCTTTGACGGAGACACCAAACTGGGCGTGAAAAACATTCCGGCTGATGCTGTAGATAAAGTTCAGGTGCTTAGAAACTACAACGAGGTTGACCAACTTCGTTCAGTAACTGACAATCAGGATAATTTGGCGATGAACATCAAACTAAAAGAAGGTAAAAAGAACTTCTGGTTTGGTGATATTACAGCTGGTGGTGGCGATAACGAACGATATATCTTGAATCCAAAATTGTTCTATTATAGCGAAAAATACAGCCTTGGGCTCATTACGAATCTGAACAA
>JBEBUB010000090.1:0-8449 GCA_040393445.1 Flavobacterium beibuense | reverse complement strand
CCCTGTTACCAGGATGAAAACCTGGCGTCCTAACCCCTAGACGAACGGACCATTGTTCTTTAGTTAAGCGAGTGCAAAAATACGACTATTTTTTATATCTGCAATACCTGGGTGAAAAATTTTTTAAAAAACTTTTCTTTGCTCGGCAATCGCTTAATATGCCTTAGCAAAAAGCACTCTTCCTTTTGAAGGTTTTCCTGTCAAGATACAATTTCCGTCTTCTTGTTTTTGAGTCAAAGGCACACAACGGATAGTGGCTTTGGTCAATTCTTTGATCTTTTCTTCGGTTTCTACCGTACCATCCCAATGAGCAGCAATAAAACCTCCTTTGTTTTCAAGTAGGTCTTTAAACTCTTCAAAATCGTTTGCCTCAGTGATGTGTTCATTTCTGTAGTTCATCGCTTTGTTGAACAAACTCTCCTGAATTTCTTTTAGAAGGTTTTCTATGTGTGAAACGATATTGTCTTTAGCAACAACTTCTTTGGTTAGAGTGTCTCTTCGAGCTACTTCAAACGTTCCGTTTTCTAAATCTTTAGGACCAAGAGCAATTCTAACAGGAACTCCTTTTAATTCATATTCATTGAATTTGAATCCTGGTTTTTGGTTGGTTCTGTTGTCATATTTTACAGAAATACCCAATTTACGAAGTTCTTTAGTCAATTTGTCTGCTTCAGCGGAAACAGCATCAAACTCTTCATCACTTCTGAATACCGGCACGATTACTACTTGAATAGGGGCTAAGTTTGGTGGTAAAACCAATCCGTTGTCATCAGAATGAGTCATTACTAAAGCACCCATCAAACGTGTCGAAACTCCCCACGAAGTTCCCCATACATATTCTAATTTCCCTTCTTTGTTGGCAAATTTCACATCAAAGGCTTGAGCGAAATTCTGTCCTAAGAAGTGAGATGTTCCTGCTTGTAGGGCTTTTCCGTCTTGCATCAAAGCTTCGATACAATAAGTCTCTACCGCTCCTGCAAAACGTTCGTTTTCGGTTTTTACACCTTTCACAACCGGGATAGCCATGAAATTTTCTACGAAATCAGCATAAACATCAAGCATAGTTTTGGTCTCAGCAATCGCTTCTTCTTGAGTAGAGTGAGCCGTGTGACCTTCTTGCCATAAAAATTCAGCTGTTCTTAAGAAAAGTCTTGTTCTCATCTCCCAACGAACCACATTAGCCCATTGGTTAATTAGTAATGGTAAATCTCTATGAGATTGCACCCATCCTTTATAAGTGTTCCAAATAATTGCCTCACTAGTAGGTCTCACAATAAGTTCTTCCTCTAGTTTAGCATTTGGGTCAACAATTAGTTTTCCTTTGTTTTGCTCATCAGTTTTAAGTCTGTAATGCGTAACAATAGCACATTCTTTAGCAAAACCCTCGGCATTTTTCTCTTCGGCTTCAAACATACTTTTAGGTATGAAAAGCGGAAAATAAGCATTTTGATGTCCGGTTTCTTTGAACATTTTATCGAGCTGAGCCTGCATTTTTTCCCAAATGGCATAGCCGTACGGTTTGATAACCATACAGCCTCTAACGGCTGAGTTTTCAGCCAAATCAGCTTTGACAATCAGTTCGTTATACCATTTAGAATAGTCTTCTGCTCGGGTGGTAAGTTTCTTGCTCATAATATGAGGATATTTGGCACAAATGTTGTTGCTATGTTAATTACAAAAAAAGTTCAGCAAAACTAACTATTTTTGTGATGTATAACAATAAGAAGTCGTTTAAATTTGTTATAGAGATTTTTAGGCCTTTCATTTTGAATAAAATACAAGCAGATTTAAACCAACCAAAAACCCCTAAGATATGAAAACTCTCAATTTAATCAAGTCGAAATTAACCCTTTCTGTGCTGTGTTCAGCAGTAGGATTTGTAGTGGTTTCCTGTGGGTCATACAGCAATAGTTCTTATTATGACAATGACGGAATTTATTCAGGAAGTAGTACTGCTAAACGTACTGAATTACCTGAAGTGCAAGCTACAGATAATCAAGTAGAACAAAGCCGTTATTTTAGTCAATTTCAAGATGTCGAATATGGTCAAGATAATAGAGAACCTGTAGGAATATTTACAGATGTAGATACTTATTACGGGGATGGTTCATACTCCAACGGTTATGCCGGATGGGGTAATGAAACTAGTGACGTAACTGTAAATGTTTATGGAGGTTCATATTGGGGATGGAATGGCTGGTATGGGTCATATTGGGGATGGAGACCTTATTGGGGTTGGTCGTCTTGGTATTATCCGAGTTATTATTTGGGGATGAGTTGGGGCTTCGGTTGGAATTATGGCTATGCTTGGGGTTGGGGAAATCCTTACTATTATGGTGGATACTATCCTTATTATGGTCATTATTATAACAATCAGGCGGCTTATAGTGGAGGACCTAGAAATACGTATGGCACTCGTTCTGATTTTAGAGGAAGTAGCAGAAATTCTACGGTGAACTCTAGTAGAAATGCTTATGAAGTAAGAGGGCGAAATGTTCAAACCAATAGTACTCGAAATAACCAAATGAATACGAATCGTAATAGTCGTTTTGATGACCGAAATTTGAATTCAGGTAATCGAAATAATTCGACTATCAATAATACTCGAAGTAACACTAATACTAGAGGTATGATTAATTCAGGTCGAAATACCAATATGAATCAAACTCCAAATACTAGAGGAATGATTAATAATAACAACCGAAATACAGATTCTAACCAAAACAGAACCATAAACTCCAATTCAGGTTCAAACCGAAATTCATCATACGGAAGTGGTAGTAGTAATATGGGCGGTAGTCGTTCGTCTGGAGGTTCATCAGGTGGTGGAGGTCGTTCGTCTGGAGGTGGAGGAAGAAGATAATTTTCCTTGACAGAAAAAATTACTTCTGAACATTATTAAAAAAACAAACCATGAAAAAATACATTCTCTTATCAGTACTCGGAATAGCTTTAGGGGCAGAGGCTCAAGATATTTCAGATGTATTGCGATATTCTCAAACCAACATGAACGGAACAGCTCGTTTTAGAGCCATGGGAGGAGCGTTTACGGCTTTGGGAGGTGATTTGTCTGCTATTTCTATAAATCCGGCAAGTTCTGCTGTGTTTAATAACAATCAATTTGGAGCCACACTTTCTAATTATAACAAGAAAAACGAATCAGAATTTTTCGGTACAGAAACCGAATCAAAAACTTCTGTGTTTGATTTGAATCAAGCCGGAGCGGTATTTGTCTTTTATAATGATGATCATGCAAGCTCTTGGCAAAAGTTTACCTTAGGGATCAATTATGATATTCAAAATAACTTTACTAACGATACGTATGCTACGGGAGTGAATCCTTATCATTCTATCGGAGATTTCTTTTTGAATCAAGCCAATGGAGTAGCTCTGGAGAATTTACAGACACTCCCTAATGAAACATCAGGACAGCTTTATATGTATTTAGGAGAGAATTTCGGAAGTCGTTATCAAAATGCTTTTTTAGGATATGATACTTATATTCTGGAAGCGACTCAAAATTCTCCGAATAACATCTCTTATTTTTCGAATATTCCCTCAGGAGTGTATGAGCAGGCTAGCTATGTGAGTTCGCAAGGATACAACGGAAAATTAGGTTTTAATGTGGCTACGCAATATGACGATCGTTTTTATTTTGGTTTGAATTTGAATGCTCATTTTGTTGATTATAATACGGTAAATACGTTCTATGAGGTTAATGACAATCCGTCAAATCCAGATGGAGAAACAATTAGAGAAGTTAGGTTCAGAAATGAATTATATACGTATGGTTCTGGATTTTCGTTCCAAGTTGGGGGAATTGCTAAAGTAACAGATGCTTTTCGTGTGGGATTAAGTTATGAGTCACCTACGTGGTATAGACTCTTTGACGAAACCAGACAAGCCTTGAGTGCGGTTAGAGAATCTACGACTACTCCGGCTACGTTCAATGAAAGAATCATAAATATTTATCCGGAATACAAAATTCAAACGCCATCTAAATATACGGTTGGTGGAGCTTATGTATTCGGAGACAAAGGACTTATTTCAGCTGATTACAGCCTGAAAGATTACTCTACAGCCAAACTTAAACCAACGGATGAGCCTTATTTTAGTTCTCAAAATGTTTATATGTCTGAAGTTTTGGGTGTAGCCTCTGAAATTAGATTAGGAACCGAATGGAGAGTGAAAAACTGGAGATTCAGAGGAGGCTATAATTACGAACAAAGTCCTTATAAAGAAGAAAACGTCATCGGAGATTTGCAGCAATATTCTATCGGTTTAGGGTATAATTTTGGAGCCACAAAACTTGATTTGGCGTATTCTTCAGCTAGAAGAGAATACAATCAAAGTTTTTTTAATACAGGACTCGTAGAGGCTCCTAAACTCGAAACAACCATCAATAGCTTTTTTGTTACGCTGTTGTTTGAGTTGTAATATTTTGATAACTAAAGTTTTGAAGGGTTTATTCTGTTGATTAAATTGTTTAAAACAACTCCCTTTCTTACGAGAAATCGTTATCATAAAACTATACTTTTATAAAAGTATTAAAACCCTTTTTGCTTATGAATTGGAATCAGGAAGAAGAAGATGACTATCAATTGTCACTGACCCGGTTTGAGGCGATGCTTAAAACCAATAAAGTTTTTTTCTTTGATTCAGAAGAGTTTGAAAATATCATACTCTATTATCTAGATACAGGAAAAAGCAATATGGCAAAGCAAGCATTAAAGCTTGGTTTAGAGCAACATCCGCATTCAACAGAGTTGAAGTTAGTGCAGGTCGAAATATTTATTTATGATAATAAGCTCGATAAAGCAGACGAATTACTTGATGAGCTTGTGCTAATAGAACCTGCAAACGAAGATATTTATATTCTTAGAGCAAGTGTTTGTTCTAAACGAGGTAACCATACAAAAGCCGTAGCGTTTCTCGATGAAGCTCTAGAATATGCAGAAGATAGCGCTGAAGTGTATTCGCTTATCGGGATGGAGTATCTTTTTATGGACGAATTCGAGAAAGCCAAAGAAAACTTCATCAAATGTCTGGAAGAAGATCATAACGATTATTCGACACTGTATAATATTGTCTATTGTTTTGATTTTTTAGAACAACACAAAGAAGCTGTTGAATTTCTGAATTGGTTTATAGACCAAAATCCTTACAGTGAAGTAGCTTGGCATCAACTCGGTGTGCAACATTATGAGTTGAAAGAATATGAATTGGCTATTAGAGCTTTTGAATATGCTATAGTGATTGACGAATATTTTTTGGGTGCCTATATGGAAAAAGCGAAATGCTTGGAGAATCTCAAAAGATATGAAGAAGCTATTGCATGCTATAACCACACCCTAGAGCTTGACGACCCGACTTCGTTTGCGTTGCACAGAATCGGGAAGTGTTATAACAAAATGGGAGATAAGGATATGGCTGTGCAGTATTATCACAAAGCGGTTCACGAAGATCCTTTACTCGATAAGGCATGGCTATCGATTATCAATTTGCATATACAAGAGAAAAACTATCAGAAAGCATTACACTATTGTGGAAAGGCTCTTGATACAGATAAAGAAAATTATCACTACTGGAAAAAATATGCAGAAATCAATGAAGAGTTAGGAGATGTGGCAGAAACCATAGTCGGGTATCAAAATGCAATGCAGTTTGGTGATTATGAAATGCAGACCATCCTTGCTTTGGCTGATATTTATACAGAACAGAAAAATTATGAAGCTGCTGTCCAACTATTGTTAGAAGCCAATGATTTCTATGAATACAACATCCAAACGGGTTATCGTTTGGCAGGCATATATTTCACTATGGGTAGCAAAGACAATATCGTTACCGGAAAATATCATTTAATCCGTTCGATTTGGTTAAGCGAAAGCGAACTCGATTGTTGGATTTTGGAAGAACTCTTTCCTAAAGTTTATAAAAGAAGAGACGTTCAGCGAGTGATAAAGAGAAATCTAAAAACTTTCGGTGAAAATAAAAAAGGTTGGTTATAACAGATGAGGATTTTTGGGCTAATAGGTAGAAACATCAACTATTCGTTTTCAGTAGCTTATTTTTCAGATAAATTTCAAAAGGAAAACATTACAGATGCTCTGTATAAGAATTTTGATATTCCTGATGTTACTTATTTTCTTCAAATCTTGAAAAAGCATAAAGACCTAAAAGGTCTGAATGTCACTATTCCGTATAAACAAGAAATCATTCCTTATCTGGATAAACTCTCTAAAAAAGCTGAAGAGGTAGGAGCGGTTAATACGATAAAAATCACTAAAAACGGAAATTTAAAAGGCTATAATACAGATGTGTATGGTTTTGAAAAATCTTTAAAACCACTCTTGAAACCTCATCACCAAAAAGCATTAGTTCTCGGAACAGGCGGAGCCTCAAGAGCTGTGGTTTATGTTTTAGTGAAATTAGGTTTAGCGTATAAAATCGTTTCCCGAAATCCTGAAAAAGATCAACTTTCGTATGCTGATATTACTCAAGAAGTAATGCAGGAATATACGGTTGTGATAAATTGTACTCCGCTTGGAACCTCTCCCAATATTGAGCATTGTCCGGAACTTAATTACGACTATTTCACAGATAAGCATTTGGCTTTTGATTTAATATATAACCCTGCTGAAACTACTTTTCTGCGAAAAGCAAAACAGCAGGGTGCTAGTATTCAAAACGGACATCAAATGTTGGTTTATCAAGCCGAAAAAGCTTGGCAAATCTGGAATAAATAGTTTATTTATTCTTTTTTGCTTTTATCATTGCCTCAAGCATATCCCACATTTCTGTTGGAATCGCTTCGAGAAGATTAAATTGCCCGGCTCCTTTTAGCCATTCACCACCATCGATAGTGATAACTTCACCGTTTACGTAGGCAGAAAAATCAGATACCAAATAAGCAGCCAAATTGGCTAATTCTTGATGATCACCCACTCTTTTGAGAGGTACTTTTTTAGCTAAATCAAATTTATCTTTCAAATCACCAGGAAGTAGTCTGTCCCAAGCACCTTTGGTAGGGAAAGGTCCCGGAGCAATAGCATTGGTTCTGATTCCGTATTTTGCCCACTCCACCGCAAGACTTCGGGTCATGGTTAAAACTCCGGCTTTTGCTGTAGCACTCGGAACCACATAAGCAGAACCTGTCCAGGCATAGGTCGTGACAATATTCAGAATATTTGTATTTTGTTGTTTGGTGTCTATCCAATGTTTTCCAAAAGCTAGCGTACAGTTTTTTGTACCTTTTAATACGATATCAATAATCGTATCAAAAGCATTGGCAGACAATCTTTCAGTTGGAGAAATGAAGTTTCCGGCTGCATTGTTCAGTAGGATATCTACTTTTCCGTATGCTTCTAGAACCTTTTGTAACATAGCTTCGACTTGATCATAATGACGAACATCACACTGAACAGCAAGGCATTTTCCACCTGTTTCGATTTCTAATTCTTGAGCAGTTGTTTGAAGTTTTTCTAGGTCTCTAGAGGTGATAGCCACATGAGCTCCAAGCTCCAGAAAATATTTAGTCATTGATTTTCCTAGACCACTTCCTCCGCCTGTAACTACTATTACTTTTCCTTTAAGAGCATCGTCTCTGAGCATTTTTTGAGAATAATCCATAAAAATAAAATTAGGTTCATAAAAGTATAAAACCCAATAGAGCTACAGAAATTTTTAGTGTTAATTCTTAAAGAATATTTATGTAAAAAATTCCTCTTTTCTCACTAGGAAATAAAATAAAAATTTTTACCTTTGTGCTTTAAAGAACAAAAAATAGATACAGTTATGTTTGACTTCCAACAATATTTAGGATTTTTATTATTTCTGACCATCTTTACAATGGGTTTTTGGTTATTGCTATTTTTAGCAGGTTTTGCTTTCTACTGGGTAACCGGAACATCTATCGAACTTTACAAAGAGCGTAAAGCAAAAAAGAGAGCAGAAGAAGAGTCAGCTAACTAATTTATGATTCCACTATAATTCTTTTTTTTTCAGAAAGAATTATTATCAGATATAAACTAAAATTCCATTCACTACGAATGGAATTTTTTTATTTCTATAACCTGATATCAATAAAAAATCCTGATAAGCAATTATCAGGATTTTTTGTGTTTCTATATGTTGTGAATTAATACAAATCTGGATATTTGCTCGGATTTACTTCACTTATCATCGCATACACTTTTTCAAAAATATCTTCAGCAGATGGTTTTGAGAAGTAATCTCCGTCTGTTCCATAAGCTGGTCTGTGTGCTTTTGAAGCTAGGGTTTGCGGTTTGCTGTCTAAATAGCGATAAGCATTTTGCTCGTCAACGATTTGTTGTAAGATATAAGCCGATGCTCCTCCCGGAACGTCTTCGTCAACAACTAGCAAACGATTGGTTTTCGCAATACTTTTTACGATATCTTTATTAATGTCGAATGGCAGAAGCGACTGAAC
>JBEBUB010000089.1:0-8490 GCA_040393445.1 Flavobacterium beibuense | reverse complement strand
TTCTGCCTCAGCAATCAGATTTGCCATGATTGAAAAACGTTGTTCGTAGATTGGGTTCAATTCGTTTTCAATCATTAAATCTTTACGTAAGATAGGCACAGAGTAGGGAAGTACCCAAGCTCTCAAAGCTTTGGCAATAGCATCCATATTGTTGATACCTTGCATCGCCTGAACACCATCGGCCCAACAAATGAGCCCAACGATTTGGTTGGTTAAATACGGTTTTTGATTTTTTGAAGTAAGCTCTAGCCAATCCAGAGCGTTTTTCATACTTCCGGGAATGGCTCCATGATAGAGCGGAGAAAGCCAAATTTGAATATCACTTTGGGTGAAAATTTCCGTCATTTTTTTGACACTTTCAGGAACTTCTCCAAAAGGAATTTCCAAAAGCGGAAGTTTGTTTTCAGCTAGATTATACGTGGTGATTTCGACATTTTTCCCTTCAAAATAGGAAGAAAAAAATGCAATAATTTTATGTGAAATTCCGCTAACGGAACTATCCGGTGCACCATTGAATATCAATAATTTCATATCTCAATATCAGTAAAAATTCTTATATGTTTTTATTTTGCTTTCTCGAGAGTAAACGAAAATTCTGAACCTTTTTTGAGTTCGCTTTTCACGAAAATCTTTTCGTCATGAGCCTCGATAATGTGTTTTACGATAGCTAGCCCAAGTCCTGAACCACCTTCTTTTCGAGCACCGCTTTTGTCAACTCTGTAAAAGCGTTCAAAAAGCCTCGGAATGTGTTGTTTGGCAATTCCTTCACCATCATCCATCACTCGAATAAGTATTTTGTTTTCGGTTAGGTTTTCTATGCTTATTTCGGTTGTACCATCTTGTTTTCCGTATTTTATGGAATTTACAATCAGGTTAGTGATGACTTGTTGTATTTTTTCCTGATCGGCATACACCATAATAGGCGAACTATATTTTCGGTCAAACATCAAGATGATATTCTTTTTTGAAGCTCTCATTTCGAGCAATTCAAAAACATTTTCGATGACTTCTAATATATCAAAATGGCTGCAATTCAGATTCAAATCTCCCACTTCTAGTTTGGTAATCATATCCAAATCTTGTACGATATAAATCAATCGTTCTACACCTTTTTCGGCTCTTTGCAAGTATTTTTTACGGATAGATTTATCGTTCATCGCTCCGTCTAGAAGTGTCAGCAAGTAGCCTTGAATCAAAAACAAAGGTGTTTTGAGTTCGTGAGAGACATTCCCTAAAAATTCTCGACGGTATTCCTCTTGGAGTTTTAGGGTTTCGATTTCGAGTTTTTTGTCTGTGGCAAACTTTTTTACTTGTTCCGTAAGGGTTGCCATATCAGTAGTTATCGGATGGTTGATGATGGTAGTCGAGTCAATCATCGAAACATCTTTATAGATTTTTTGAATGCTTCGGTAAATGAATCGCTCGACACGATATTGTGTCAGTAAAAACGTAAATAGACCGATTCCGAGAAAAAATAAAAGGATAAACATCCAAGAAATTTCAAAAAACCAATACAACAATCCGCCTACTAAAGCCGTAGCAAATCCGGCAATATACAGAGCCGAATAAATAGCGAATTTGTATGTTTTTTTAAGTTTCATTCTAATTTTTTACGTCCAATACATCTCTCAACGTGTTTCCGACCATCATAAAGCTCAAAGTTAGCAATAAAATAGCAACTCCGGGAATCAGAGCCAAATAAGGCTTACCTAGAATAATATCGCCATAACTGTCTTTTATCATTCCGCCCCAACTCGGAGTCGGAGGTTGTGCTCCTAATCCTAAAAACGAAAGTCCGCTTTCTACTAAAATTGCTGAGGCAAAGTTGGCTGCAGAAATTACGATAATAGGAGCAACGACCAAAGGCAAGATATGCTTGCGGAGTATTCTCGAATGCGAATAACCCAAAGCCTTAGCCGCTGTAACAAACTGTTGTGCTTTGATGCTAATGATTTGACCTCTCACCACTCTGGCTACTTCAACCCACATGGTGAGCCCGACAGCGATGAAAACTTGCCAGAAGCCTTTTCCTAAGGTTAATGTAATGGCAATTACCAACAAAAGTGTCGGGATAGACCACACAATATTGATGAGCCACATGACAAAAGCATCAATTTTTCCTCCGTAATAACCAGCTATACTTCCGAAGAAAATACCAACGATAAGCGAAATGAAAACAGCAACAAACCCAATAGAAATCGAGATTCGAGAGCCTATGAGCATTCGGCTTAAATAATCTCTGCCTGATTTGTCTGTCCCTAATAGGAATTTTTGTGATTTGATATGATTTTCGGCTGCTTGCTGAATGTTTTGACTATTTGGAAAATCAGAAAGAAAAATCTCTTTTTCTACTTTGATATCCGGATCGTCATTATAGAGAATGTAGGTGATTTTGTTTGCATCCGTTTTATAATCTAATATCGGAATTTTATGAAACTGCTCTTTTCTCCCGAAAAAATAATCTGAAAAAGAAGTTTCAGGACCATTTTTTATCGGAACAGCAAGCATCAAAACTTCAAAACCCGGAAGTTTTGATTTGATTGATAAATCACCTTGATTAGCATTTTGAGTATTGTCAGGAGCTAGAACATAAGCGAAAATAGCCACAAAAACCATCAGTAAAATAAACAGTAAACAAACCATTCCTAATTTGTTTTTCCTGAATTTTTTGATGTATGATGGTTGTTCAGCCACAGTCGTAGTGTTCAGTATTTGCTCGCAATATTTAAGGTTTCCTCAACTAGTAAGCAAGGAGGAGTTTATTCTCTCTCAATCTTCGCTCCCAAAGCTCTTAGTCTTTCGTCCATACGCTCATAACCTCTGTCGATTTGCTCGATATTCTGAATTATGCTCGTTCCTTTTGCCGAAAGGGCAGCAATCAGAAGTGAAATTCCCGCTCTAATATCAGGCGAAGTCATGGTCGTAGCTTTGAGTTGTGAGTGAAAATCATGTCCGATAACGACTGCTCTATGAGGGTCGCTCAAAATGATTTTTGCTCCCATATCGATGAGTTTATCTACGAAAAACAAACGACTTTCGAACATTTTTTGGTGAATCAAAACGCTTCCTCTAGCTTGAGTTGCTACTACCAAAACGATACTCAACAAATCGGGAGTAAATCCAGGCCAAGGAGCATCAGCAATTGTCAAGATAGAGCCATCAATGTAGTTTTGAATTTCGTATCCGTTTTCGTGTTTTGGTATGTAGATATCATCGCCTCTTTTCTCAAGAGTGATTCCTAGTTTTCTGAAAGTATTCGGGATGATTCCCAGATTTTCCCAACTTACGTTTTTGATAGTAATTTCACTTTGGGTCATAGCTGCCAGACCAATCCACGAACCGATTTCAATCATATCAGGCAAAATCGTGTGGTCTGTACCCGAAAGGCTTTTTACACCTTCGATTTCCAATAAGTTAGAGCCTACTCCGGAAATTTTTGCTCCCATTCGGTTGAGCATTTTGCAAAGTTGTTGCAAATAAGGTTCGCAAGCCGCATTATAAATTGTGGTTTTTCCTTCAGCCAAAACAGCTGCCATTACGATATTGGCTGTTCCGGTCACTGATGCTTCGTCCAAAAGCATATAAGCTCCGGTTAGCTTATCCGCTTCAACTCCGTAAAAAGATTCTTCTTTGTTATAACGGAATTTAGCACCAAGGTTTATAAAACCTTCAAAGTGAGTGTCTAATCTTCTTCTTCCGATTTTGTCACCGCCTGGTTTTGGGATATATCCTTTTCCGAAACGAGCCAAAAGCGGACCCACAATCATAATCGAACCACGAAGTGAACTTCCGTCTTTTCTAAAAGCATCCGATTCCAAATAAGAAACATCTACTTGATCTGCCTGAAAAGTATAACTGTTTGGAGCAATTTTTTCGGTTTTCACGCCTAAAGCTTTCAAAAGCGAAATAAGCTTGTTGACATCTAAAATATCGGGAATATTGTGAATAGTAACTTTTTCTGGAGTAAGCAAAACAGCACAAAGTATCTGTAAAGCCTCATTTTTTGCACCTTGCGGAGTAACTTCACCTCTAAGGGAATGACCTCCTTCTATCTTAAAAACAGCCATTGTGTTTAATTATTTTTGCTTTTGCTTGTGATTCTTGTTTTTATTATTGTTGTTATTGCTCTTTTGAGGCGTTTGTTTGTTGGATGTTTTTTTGCTAACTCGCATCAAATCAGATGAGTTAGAAAGTTCTTCAGTCAGGTTGATTTTTCCTCCTGAAAGTTCATACAAATGCTCAAAAATAACTTTGTCTTCCACACTGTCTTTGTTCCAAGTGAGGTATGATTTTTTCATGTGATTAGCAATCACTTTGATCAGAGCTACTTTTTTATCTCCATCTTCCCAACGATTAGCCACATCAATCATATATTTAATGTTGTTTCCGTAAAAACGATATTTCGGGAAGTTTTGCGGGTAAGGCAATTTCTCAGGACGACTACTTAGAATTTCTTTGGAAGGAATCGGGAAAGGCGAATCTACATCTAGTTGAAAATCAGACATGATAAAAAGCTGATCCCACAGCTTGTGCTGAAAATCAGGCACATCTCTCAGGTGAGGATTCATGCTTCCCATGATGGAAATAATATATCGAGCAAACTTATTTCGCTTTTCCCTATCTGGAGTGGCTACAGCTAAATCGACTAATTTTTGCATATAGCGTCCGTATTCAGGAATCACCAAATGGGGTCTTTCTGCATTATATTCTAAATGTTTTATGGCTTCTTCTTTTGGGTCTAACTGCATTATAGTTATTGGATGTTAGTTATTAGTTACTCGTTGTCAGGTGTCGGTTATAAAACTTTAAACCTGAAACTTTAAACAAATTTATAATGATATAATTCCTTCAATATGAGAAACCTGAATGTATTTTTCGATGACGCTATCCGGATTTTTCATCTTTACGTTTATCGAAACACTAGTATATTTTCCGGTTTTTGATTGTCTGGTTACAATGACTGCTCCCATATTGTCAAAAGCAGCTTCTACTTTTTGGATGCTATCGTCCAGCGAAGGAACAACAAACTTGAATAAATATTCTGAAGGCCAAAGGTTTGAGTTGGTTAGTTCTTCTTTAAGCCGCTTATAAAATTCTTCGGTTTTTTTGTCCATAACTCCATTTAAATTCTTACAAAGATAATCAAAAAACTAAATTTATTCTAACCCGATTTTATGGTCTAAAAATTTTTATATACCCAAAATTTTGAGTAATTTCGTTGCCTTATTTTTTTAAGCAGAAAATGCAAAAAGAAATCGTATTGCTTATTGGTGGTCCGGGGACAGGAAAGTCAACACTTATGAATGTTTTGTCTGAAAAAGGACACGTGTGCTATCCGGAAATTTCCCGACAAATCACCCTCGAAGCTCAAAAACAAGGTACAGAACAATTGTTTCTGACAGACCCTTTGCTGTTCAGCCAAAAACTACTCGAAGGCAGAATTCAGCAGCACCAAAATGCCCTTTCAGAAGAGTCAAATGTGGTTTTTATCGATAGAGGTATTCCTGATATTTTGGCTTATATGCACTTTATTGGTGATAAGAATTATCCGGATTGTTTTACAAAAGCTTGTCAAGATTATCGTTATACAAAACTCTTTATTTTTCCGGTTTGGGAAGATATTTATATGTCTGACAATGAAAGATATGAGAATTTTGAGCAAGCCCAACAAATCCAAAAACATCTGGTTGAAACCTATCAATCTTTCGGATATGATTTGATTGAGGTTCCTAAAGATACTCCCGAAAAAAGAGCGGAATTTGTGCTCAATCACTTCAAATTGTAATTTTATCAAAACGAATTGATAAAATCTGTTGTTATCTGGGGTTAATTCACCGTTAAAATATTTATTTATCTGGTATCAGAATGTAATTTTTTTATCTTTGTAAAAATTCACATTTATGAAATACTACAAATACTTTTACTGGGTTTATCTTCTTTTGGCTGTTTTGTTTATTTATGACGGTTATGACAAATATACAGTAGGAGACTCTCCTTGGGTAAGCTTTTTATTAGCAGGTTTGGCTGCTTTTATGTTTTTTTTCCGTAGAAGACACACCAAAAAAATGGAAGATAGATTTAATAATAGACAACAATAGTTCTATTTATTCTTCCTTTTTATTCATTATTTGCTCCTGAATATTTATAGATTCCTGATGGATTAGTTTGTATAGATCAGAAGCAAATTTTCCTTTTAAATTGTAGTTTTCTACAGCATTTTTCACATTCTTATCCAAAGAATCTTCATAAAAATCTTTCTGAAAAATAACCATATTATTTTTCTTTTTATAAGAGCCTATTTTTTCAGAAATCTGCATTCTTTTTTTAAGTACCTCCAACAATTCGTTATCTAAACGATTCATTTTCAAACGAAGAGCTTCGAGGTCTCCGATTGGAGCACCTTTTGGAGTCAAGTTTCTGACAATGAGTTTCGAAAGGATTTCTTTTAGTTGAGCAGGTGTTACTTGTTGGCTGGCATCGCTCCAAGCCTCATCTGGAGTGATATGAGTTTCTATCATCAATCCGTCGAAGTTCAGGTCAAGGGCTTTTTGTGAAATTTCCTGAATATATTTTCTGTCTCCACCAATGTGGCTCGGGTCACAAATTATAGGCATAGTTGGGAATTCTTTCATGAAGTCAACAGGAATCTGCCATTGAGGTTCGTTTCTGTATTTTTTCACTTCATAAACCGAGAATCCTCTATGGATAGCCATAATATCTTTGATGCCTGCTTTGCGGATTCGTTCTACAGCACCAATCCAAAGTTTTGTGTCAGGATTTACAGGATTTTTTACCAAAACCGGAATATCCACGCCTTGAAGTGCATCAGCAATTTCTTGTACAGAAAAAGGGTTTACGGTGGTTCTAGCTCCTATCCAAAGAGCATCCACACCACTTTTTAGAGCTTCTTCAACGTGTTGGGTTGTGGCAACTTCGACTGTAGTTTTGAGTCCGTAAGTTTGTTGAACCTCTTTAAGCCATTCCAAACCAATTTTTCCGACACCTTCAAAAGCATCCGGTCGGGTTCTGGGTTTCCAGATTCCGGCTCTAAAATAAGTAAGGTCTAAATCTTTGATTTGTTCAGCTATAGCCAAAACTTGCTCACGGGTTTCAGCACTGCAAGGTCCCGCTATGAGTAATGGTTTTTTAGTATTTTCCATGGTAATTGTTCCTTAGCTCTCTAACAAAATAAGTGCAAAAACAGAATAGTTTATCATGTCTTGATAATTGGCATCAAGACCTTCAGAAACTAGTGTTTTTCCTTTGTTATCTTCAATTTGCTTTACACGAAGCAGTTTTTGAAGGATTAAATCAGTAAGCGAACTGATTCTCATATCTCTCCAAGCCTCACCATAATCGTGATTTTTGGCTTCCATGAGTGATTTGGTAAGAGCAATTTTTTCGTCGTATAAAGCTGTTGCTTCTTCTAGAGTCAAATCCGGATATTTACCGATTCCTTTGTCTAGTTGAATGAGAGCCATAAGCGAATAATTGATGATTCCGATGAATTCTGAGGCTTCACCTTCATCAACTTTTCGAACTTCATTTTCTTGTATATTTCTGATTCGTAATGCTTTGATGTATATTTGGTCTGTGAGTGAAGGAAGTCTTAGAATCCTCCAAGCAGTACCATAATCTTTGGTTTTATTGACAAATAGTGTTCTGCAAACCGATATTATTTTGTCGAATTGTTCCGAAGTATTTTCCATTACCGTAAATTTGTCCAAAAGTACTTAATTTTTTTGTTTCAAGTTTCAAGTTTAAGATTTAAAGTTGTCTTAAACCTTTGTTTATGCCTAAAACGACTCAACAAATGACTATAAATTGCAACGGAAAACTCATCGATGTTTCTTCTCCAAAAATTATGGGGATTCTCAACCATACTCCCGATTCTTTTTTTGATGGTGGAAAATATAAAACCGAAAAAGAGCTTCTACTTAGAGCTGAAAAAATGCTACTCGAAGGAGCCGATTTTATAGACGTCGGAGCTTATTCGTCACGACCAAATGCAGCTTTTGTTACAGAAGAGCAGGAGATAGAAAGATTGGTTTTTGTGTTGGAAATATTAGCAAAACACTTTCCTGAAATCCCGATTTCTATAGATACTTTTCGAAGTGAAGTAGCTCGAATTTCTTTAGAAAACGGAGCAGCTATCATCAATGATATTTCGGCTTTTTCGCTTGACGAAAAAATGCTTGATGTTGTGGCTCATTATAAGGTTCCTTATATTATGATGCAAATGAGAGGAACACCTCAAACTATGCAACAATTCACAGATTACGACAATCTGACAAAAGATATTTTCTATTATTTCTCTGAAAAAATAGCTCTTGCTAAGGCAAAAGGAGTCAATGATTTGATTGTAGATGTTGGTTTTGGTTTTTCTAAAACCTTAGAACAAAATTATGAATTGCTCCATAATCTGGACTTTTTCCAACAATTTGGTTTGCCTTTATTAGTGGGAGTTTCCCGAAAATCGATGATTTATAA
>JBEBUB010000088.1:0-8727 GCA_040393445.1 Flavobacterium beibuense | reverse complement strand
ATTGCAAAAAGAACCAATTTGATTGACGTTTCACTTTTGGAATTCTGTGTGAGAGAAGATTTGAACAAAATTGCTCCTCGTGTGATGGCAGTTCTGAATCCGGTAAAAATGGTAATTACCAACTATCCGGAAGGAAAAGAAGAATGGCTTGAGGCTGAGAACAATCCGGAAGAAGAAGTAATGACGTATAGAAAAGTACCTTTTTCGAAAGAATTATATATCGAAAGAGAAGACTTTAAAGAAGATGCTGATAAGAAATTTTTCCGTTTGAGTATCGGAAAAGAAGTTCGTTTGAAAAACGCTTATATCATTAAAGGAGAAAGCGTTATTAAAGATGAAAACGGAAATATCACTGAAATTCACGTAACCTATGACGAAGATTCTCGTTCGGGAAGCGGAACAGAAGCTAGCCAAAGAAAAGTAAAAGGAACGATTCATTGGGTTTCTATTCCTCATGCTGTTGAGGCAGAAATTAGAGTGTATGATCGTTTGTTTACGCACGAAAACCCTGACGGAAACAAAGAGGTGGACTTTAAAGAATACATCAACCCGAATTCACTTGAAATCGTAAAAGGATATTTAGAACCAAGCCTAAAAGAAGCCAAAGTGGGTGATAAATTCCAATTCCAACGTTTGGGATATTTTACTATGGACAAAGATGCTACCACTGAACATTTGGTATTCAATAAAACTGTAGGACTAAGAGATACTTGGGCTAAACTGGAGAGTAAGGAATAGTTTTTTAGTTTGCAGTCTCAGTCTCAGTTTGCAGTCTCATCCCGATAGCTATCGGGAGACAGTTTTCAGTCTCAGTAAACAGTTTACAATAAATAAACCTCATAAATTCTCGGATTTATGAGGTTTTTTCGTCTGGGAAATGTCGTTTATTTTCCCGAACTTTGTAGGTATCAACAACAACTCAATACCTCTTTATAATGGACTTCAATTCCTACCTCAATTACTTTCAAAATATTATTGAAAATCAAGACGGAAATCTCCCTGAATTCTATCAAAATCCTGAATATTTTGAATATACCAAACTCAATTGGTCTCGAATGAACCGTTGGCTTAAAACCGGAAAACTTCTGGATGAAACGGCATCAAAAATAAAATCTATCACTACCCCTCAAAACTGGATTGTGATTACAGAACCTTGGTGTGGCGATGCTTCGCATATAGTTCCGTTTATCGAACTTATGGCCAAAGAAAATGAGCTGATTTCGGTATCGTATGAATTGCGTGATAGCGAACCTTTTAGAATCGAAAAATATCTTACTAACGGAAGTAAATCTATCCCGATTGTGGTTATTCAAGATTCTGTAGGTAATGATTTGGCAGTTTGGGGACCAAGACCCCAAGAATGTCAGGCGATTTTTATGTCTGAAAAAGACAAAGGTGCAGATCTTGAAGCCCTAAAAATCGCCTTACAAAAATGGTATAATGCAGATAAGGGTGAGAAAATACAGCAAGAAATTACTGCCCTTCTCTAAACCTTTATTTTACGTAATCTTCTAAGTAGGCAAATCTTGGAGTAAGTTTACCGTTTTCGGTAATTTTTGCTCTTTGTAACACTCCATCTTTATCTCCGTTAAAGAAGGCAGGAATTACATGTTCTAAAAACATTTTTCCGAATCCTTCGCTAGCATCTTTCGGGAGCTCACAAGGCAAATTATCTACAGCCATAACAGCAATTGCAGCCGGATGTCTGTAATCTACTTCACTTTCTTCTGACGGATGATAACCATAAATAGGCTCTGCAATAGTCGAAGCACGAAGCGTACAGGCAATTGGGCCTTCTACATCACAAGAAATATCGGCCACCACTTTAAGTTTGTTATCTCTGGCTTTAAGCATATCATTGGTTAAGATATACGGAGCATCATTTCCGTAGAAATGACCTGTAATTAGTATATCTGAAACCTTGGTGAATCGCCCAAAATCTGAAACATACTCTGTGGGGTTATTATAAAAATCAAAGTTATCAAGAGTTTGACCATCTTTGCGTTTGTTATAATCTAATACATCGATTTTTACGTAAACCGGTTTATCGTAATTCTTATTCAAGAAATCTTCAACCGAAACTTCTTTTATTTTTGCTTTGTCTAAGATTTCTTTAGCCCCACGAGCTACTTTGCCCTCTCCTCCTGTCAATACGATTTTTATTGGAGGAAGTGTATGTTTTTTAATCGCTTGAACAAGCGATTCTTTATCAGATAAATTCTCTGCTTTTGGCAAATTAAAAAGTTCGAATTTAATTCCGAAAGCTCTAAAAGCGTTATAAGCGCCTACTAGTCCGGCATAATATCCGAAACCTATAAGACGTCTGTTTTGAGCATCTACGATTGTTTCGTGGTCATATAACTCAATGTTTTTCTCTAGGATAGCCTTCAATAATTTTTGATTGTGTGGCTGTTTTTTGATGGTATGTGAAAAGAAAAAATATTTTTTATTCGGAATTAATGCCTCCACAGGAACTTCTTTTACTCCCAGAAAAACATCTGCATCAGCAACATCAGAAAGTACAGGGATTCCATTGTCTGTATAGGTTTGATTCTGAAAAACTCGAATATCTGAAGCCTCGGCTACGATTTCTGCTTGAGGAAATGTTTCTTTTAGTTCTTTAGCTACTTCTGGAGAGAATACCACACGTCTGTCCGGTGGCGATTTACGTTCTTTTATAAGGGCAAATTTCATTTGTAAATAGGATTAGGCTTTTTTTAAAAATTGCCCAAAATTACACTTTTCGAGTGGTTTATACAACCTAAAGTTTTTTTTCTACTTTTGTTAAAATCAATTTCCAACCAAAATGAAAAACCAACTTTTGACCCAAGTTTATCAACATCCCCTTTTAAGCCCTGAAGATCTCAATCGAGTTATTGATGCTCACCAAGAAGTAACCTATCAAAAAGGTGATTTTATTCTCAAAGAAGGCGAAATCTCAAACAGCTATATGATACTGCAAAGCGGACTTATTCGCTCGTATGCCTATGACTATAACGGAAACGACATCACCACTGATTTTTTCTGTAATTATGAGGTGGTTATTGAAGTGCTTTCGCTCTTTCAACGAACTCCTGCTCAAGAAAACATTCAAGCCTTAACGGATTGCATTGGTTGGAAAATTGATTTAGACGTTTTTCAGGAACTCTACCACTCTATTCCCGGAGTGTCTGAATGGGGACGACTTTGGTTTACCGGAAAAGTATTCCAATCAAAACAACGTTCGTTAGAGATTATTACCAGCTCTGCCAAAGACCGATATGAGCATTTGATTAAAGAAAAACCACAAGTTATTCTGCAATCTCCACTCAAGTATATCGCTAGTTATTTGGGGATTACAGACACTTCTTTTAGTAGAATCCGAAAAGAAATTTAAGAGAATTTTTATTTCTTGTCTTATGGCAAGTTGGGTTTAGATTTGCTCTGTTACTTTTGTCTTAATTATTAATCAGTTGAGGATTAAAGCTTTATAATTACCTTTATAAAACAAAATCTTTACACCAAATCTTAATGAATTATGACACTAAGTCCTTATTTAAACTTTGACGGAAATGCAGAAGAAGCATTTCGGTTTTATCAATCTGTTTTCTCTGGCGAATTATTCATTCAAAAAATGGGACAAGCTCCCGGTATGGAGCATTTATCAGAATCTGAGAAAAACAGAACCATGCATGCTAGTTTACCAATGGGTAACGGACAATACTTGATGGCTTCAGATTGTTTGCCAAGTCAAGGTCACGTATTGCGTCAGGGGAACAACAACTATATTTCTCTTACTCCGGATTCTCGAGAAGAAGCAGACCGTCTATTTAACGGACTATCAGCTGGCGGAACGGTTGAAATGCATATGGCAGATATGTTCTGGGGCGATTATTTCGGTTCGTTCGTAGATAAATTCGGTGTTTGCTGGATGATTAATTTTTGTAATCCGAAATAATTTGAGCGATGTTCAGCTTAACCACCTTGTCTGATAATAGACGAAAAAACATGGATGCTCTGGCTGAGGCTTTTTCGGTTGGGGCATTCGAAGAAGTATTCGATTATCTGGATGACAACATCGTTTGGACAATTCCGGGTGAAACTGAACTACAAGGAAAACAAGCTGTAATTGACCACTGTAAACAAGTAAAAGAATATTTCAATTCGGTCACGACCCGTTTTGAAATTCATGACACTCTTAGTGATTCCAACAAAGTTGTGGTCAAGGGAACAGCCCAATTCACCCGAGACAATCAGTTGTTGTCAACCGTTTCGGCTTGTGATGTGTATGAATTTAATAGTCAACATAAAATTATAAAGATTACATCTTATTGCATCAAACATTAAAAGTAAAAAGCTATGAAACAAAAAATCCTAAACATATTATCCATTCTGTTCGGACTTATGATGCTCAACGGAGGGCTCAACAAATTCCTCAACTATATGCCGGTTCCTGACGATTTACCGGAACCGATTATGAAAGACACTATGGCCTTTATGGAAATTTCTTGGCTCATGCCTCTAGTTGCCGTAGCAGAAATTCTGGGCGGGGTGCTCTTGATGATTCCAAGAACCCGAGCTTTGGGAGCTTTAGTAATTTTTCCGGTAATGGTGGGCATCTTGCTCACACACATCTTCGTAGAACCAAGCGGTCTCCCAATCGCCTTAATCCTTTGGGCAATATTGCTCTGGGCAATGTGGGAAAATCGCGAGAAATACAAACCTTTATTTTAAATGCATATGAAACTGACTGCCCAAGCCGCTTTACAAATTCAAAAACCCGTTGCAGAAGTTTTTGAAGCAATCGTAAACCCCGTTCACCTGACGAATTACTTTATTTCCGAAAGTTCAGGTCGAATGGAAACCGGAAAAGAACTCATTTGGGAGTTTGGTGACTTTCCGGGCAAGTTTCCGGTCAAAGTAACCGAAGTTCGGACAAACCAATCTATTTCACTTGTTTGGGATAAAGAAACCGTAGTGAATATTACTTTAGAAGCACAACCCAACAACAGTACAATAGTAAAAGTTACCGAAGGTGAAAAAGACTTGAGCGAAGAAAACCTCAAATGGCTTATTGGCAATACTTTCGGTTGGGGAAACTTTCTGGATTGCATGAAAGCGTATCTGGAATATGGAATCAACCTCCGAAAAGGCGCTTTTGATTATATGAAAAAACAACATTAACCAACCAAAATCAACTTAAAATGGCAAAAAAAATCTTTATAAACCTAGCCGTAAAAGACCTCCAAAAATCAATGGATTTTTACACTGCCTTAGGTTTTACGAACAACCCACAATTCTCAGACGATAACGGAAAGTGTATGGTTTGGAGCGATACGATTTATGTGATGTTGCTCTCTCACGAAAAGTTCTCTGAATTTATTACTAAACCCATTGCAGACACCAAATCCAATGTAGCGGCACTTTATGCTTTGTCATTTGATTCGTTTGACGAAATGAATACCACCACCGAAAAAGCTCTCCAAGCAGGTGGTGTAGAACCTAGCGAAATGAAAGACTACGGCTTTATGCAACAGCGAACCATCGAAGACTTCGACGGACACACGTGGGAACTGTTTTATATGGATATGAGTAAAATTCCAACCCAACAAACTTAAACGATATGAATTTCACCAAAATTACTATAGACACTGTGATTGTGGCAGACATCCAAAAGGTGTGGGATTATTACAACTCTCCGGAACACATCACAAAATGGAATCACGCTTCCGATGATTGGCATTGTCCGAAAGCGGAAAACGATATGAAAGTCGGAGGAACGTATTTAGCTCGAATGGAAGCCAAAGACGGAAGCTTCGGATTCGATTTCAAAGCAATTTATGACGAAATCATCCCGATGGCTAAAGTGGCTTATACGCTCGAAGACGAAAGAAAAGTGGTTACTATTTTCGAAAAACAAGGCGAACAAACCAAGGTCACTACGGTTTTTGATGCCGAAGGGATGAACCCTATCGATATGCAAAAAGCAGGCTGGCAAGCTATTTTAAACAACTTTAAACGATATACAGAAACTCATTAATTATGAAAAGATTACAATATAAAATAGACATCAAAGCTCCGGTAGCAAAAGTGTATAAAACCATGCTCGGGCTGGAGGACAAATCAACATACGAAGCTTGGACGGCTGAGTTTAACCCTTCTTCTACCTATGAAGGCAGCTGGGACAAAGGTTCTAAAATACTTTTCGTCGGAGTAGGCGAAGATGGCCAAAGAGGCGGAATGGTTTCCGAAATTGCTGAAAACATCCTAAATCAATTTGTTTCGATTCGCCATCTCGGCATCGTAAAAGGCGATACGGAAATCACCTCAGGCGAAGAAGTAGAGGCTTGGGCAGGAGGTTTAGAAAACTATTCTTTCGAAGAAAACAACGGAATGACTACACTTACTGTTGACATTGATATGGTTGAAGATTATATCGATTATTTTGATAGGGCTTATCCTAAGGCTTTGAACAAATTAAAACAAACTATCGAATAATGAACCGGATTATTTTAGTGGTATTTGCCATTTGTAGTTTAACCGCTTGTAATAATTCAACAAAACAGGAAACCTCCGACAATATGACAACGCAATCAGACACTATACATTTTACAAATGGCTATTCCGATGTGAATGGCATCAAAATGTATTACGAAATCTACGGAGAAGGAAAACCTCTAGTACTCATTCACGGAGGCGGTTCTACAATTCAGACAAGTTTCGGTAGAATTATTCCGCTACTAGCTAAAAACAGACAAATTATCGCTGTCGAATTACAAGCCCATGGTCATACCAGCGATAGAGACACTCCTCTATCTTTTGAACAAGATGCAGATGATGTCGCTACGCTTTTGAAAAATCTGAATATCCAAAAAGCAGACGTTCTGGGTTTTAGTAACGGAGGAAACTCGGCTCTACAACTTGCTATAAGGCATCCGCAACTTTGTAAGAAGATAATTGCTTGTTCTGTTTTGCTGAAAAAAGACGGCACAAAACCTGAGTTTTGGGAATTTATGAAAAACGCTTCGTTTGAACATATGCCGAAAGCTTATAAAGATGCATTCTTAGAAATACATCAAGATAGCACTAAGCTACTTGCGATGCATGACAAGTGTGCGCAAAGAATGGTAAATTTCAAAGAGTTCTCGGACGATGAAATCCGTTCTATCTCTGCACCTGTATTGTTGGTAAACGGTGATCAGGATGTGGCTTTAAACGAACACATAGTAGCTATGTCAAAACTAATCCAGAATTGTAGAATAGCGATTCTCCCTAGCGGGCATGGTGAATATTTAGGTGAAATAACAACGCTTAAACCTACTTCTAAAGATTCCGACTTTATCGCTCCGATGATTGAATATTTTTTAGATAACTAACTAATTCCCTACTAATGATACACACAGATATTCAAACTTATAACAACAAATTAGAAACAAACGACAACGCCATTTGCGATGCTTTGGCTAATCAAATTAGTGAGCAATTACCTAAAGCCGAAAGCAAAATCTGGCACGGTCATCCGGTTTGGTTTCTAGACGGCAACCCCATTACGGGTTATAGCAAAGAAAAAAGAGGCATCCGATTGATGTTTTGGAGTGGGGCTGATTTCGAAGAAGAAAAGCTAAACATAAAAGGCGGAAAGTTCAAAGATGTTTCAATCTTCTATAACTCGGTAGAAGAGATTAATTCGGATGACTTGAAGCGTTGGCTCGAAAAATCTCGCAACATTCAGTGGGATTACAAAAACATCGTCAAGAGAAAAGGAATATTAGAACGATTAAAATAACAATTAACCTAACTTAAATTCAATTAAAATGGAAAGAAAACACAATCCGGTATGCTGGTTCGAAATCTATGTCAACGATATGCAAAGAGCCAAAAAATTCTACAGTCAAGTGCTAAATATGGAAATTACAGATGCTCCCAAAATGGAGGCTATGGGCAATATGCAAATGGCATTTTTCCCTTGGGTAGAAAATGTTACTAACAGCAGTGGAGCACTAGTAAAAATGGACGGAATATGCTCAGGGATGGGCGGAACGATGATTTATTTTCAATGTGAGGATTGCTCGGTAGAAGAAAGCAGAGTCGAAGCAGCAGGCGGAAAAATACATCAACCGAAAATGGCTATCGGAGAGTTTGGTTTTTGCTCGATGTGTATCGATACCGAAGGAAATATGTTCGGATTACATTCATTAAAATAAAATTTATGCTAAATCAAAAAACCAAACCCACAGAACAAAGCATAGCTGATTTTATCAATTCATTCGTAGAGAACGAACAAAAAAAGAAAGACAGTTTTGAACTTCTTAAAATTATGCAAGAAACCTCAGGGTTTGAACCAAAAATGTATGGATCGAGTATCATTGGGTTCGGAAATTATCATTACAAATACGACAGCGGACACCAAGGTAATGCTCCTCTTGTTGGTTTTTCACCCAGAAAAGCTGCCATTTCACTTTATGTCTATTCCGGATATATGGGATTCCCAGAACAAGACGAAATGCTTAAAGAACTCGGGAAATTCAAAATGGGAAAAGCGTGTATTTATGTGAATAAATTATCAGATATCAATCAAGAAGTGCTGAAAAAAATGATACAATCTACCATTGCGTTTTTGGAATCAAAATACGGAAACTAGAAACAATATTTTTTCGTATCTTTGCCTCAAGTTCTTTTACAAAAAAAACTAATACACTTGGGGTCGACCGGTTTTGACAGCGAGTGGAATTGATTAGTAAGCACGTC
>JBEBUB010000087.1:0-8821 GCA_040393445.1 Flavobacterium beibuense | reverse complement strand
TATATAAATGTAATATAGGCGTGAAACACTCCTACTCTATATATAAGGAGGCATTCGAACTTAAAATAGCATTCAAAGCTAGTTCAAATACTAAAATTTGACTCCTCTATTATATACACATTATCCATTTTAGGCTGTAAAAAGCTTTATAGCTATTTGTCAATCCAAAAAACAGGCATACTTTTGCTTCAAAACAAAACCATCAGATGATAAAAACAGTGATTTTTGACATGGACGGAGTGATTGTAGACACAGAGCCTGTTCATCACCATGCCTACATACGACATTTTGAAGAGTTGAATATCGAGGTAGACGACAAAATGTACAACTCTTTTATAGGAAGCTCCACCAAAAACATATATAAATATATTAAGGAGTACTTTCAGCTCCCTCATCCGACTGAGGAATTAATCGGAAGAAAAAGAGAATTATTCAATGTTGCTTTTGAAGAGGCAACCCACTTAAAACTCATCGATGGTGTTTTGGACTTAATCAGAGATTTACACAAAAACCAAATCCAACTTATCGTAGCATCATCGTCTGCTCATGTGACCATTAATGCTATTTTCAAACGATTTAACTTAGACCAATACTTCTCCTATAAAGTAAGTGGAGAAGATTTCCCACAATCAAAACCGAATCCAGCTATCTTTAATAAAGCGGTTGAACTTTCAGGACATCAGAAAAACGAATGTATCATTATTGAAGATTCCGCTAACGGCATCAAAGCTGCCAATGCTGCAGACGTTTTTGTAATAGGATATAAAGGAGAGAGTTTAAACCAGGATTACAGTTTGGCCAATAAAGTGATTTCTCATTTTAATGAAATTAGTTTTGAGGAAATCCAAAAAATAAACCCTGTCAAAATTTAGTTTGACAGGGTTTATATATATTAAGGAGTAGACTGTTTACATTTTGCTAAGCCAAGTTTTGAAACTCACTTCTTTTTCAACCAAAGAAGCAATCTCTGAAATCTTGATTCTTTGCTGCTCCATCGTATCTCTATGACGAATCGTTACGGTTTGGTCTTCGAGAGTTTGGTGGTCAACCGTTACACAGAACGGAGTTCCCAAAGCATCTTGTCTTCTGTAACGTCTTCCGACAGCATCTTTTTCGTCATACGAAACATTGAAACTCCATTTCAAATCGCTGATGATTTGTTGAGCTACTTCAGGCAGGCCATCTTTTTTAAGTAATGGAAGAACGGCTACTTTTGTTGGAGCCAATACAGCAGGAAGTTTTAATACTGTTCGAGTAGAACCATCTTCTAAAGTTTCTTCTTGTAACGCATTCGAAAAAATTGCCAAGAACATGCGATCTAAACCAACTGAAGTTTCTACTACATAAGGCACATAGTTCTGATTGGTTTCTGTATCGAAATACTGAAGTTTTTTACCTGAATATTGTTCGTGTGCTTTCAAGTCAAAATCTGTACGAGAGTGAATTCCTTCTAATTCTTTAAATCCGAACGGGAAGTTGAACTCGATATCAGCTGCTGCATTCGCATAGTGAGCTAATTTTTCGTGGTCATGAAAACGATAATTTTCTTTTCCTAGACCTAAAGACAAGTGCCATTTCAGACGAGTTTCTTTCCAGTACTCATACCATTTCATCTCCTCTCCCGGTTTTACGAAGAACTGCATTTCCATTTGTTCGAATTCTCTCATACGGAAAATGAATTGACGAGCTACGATTTCGTTACGAAAAGCTTTACCGGTTTGAGCAATTCCGAAAGGAATTTTCATTCTCCCGGTTTTTTGTACGTTCAAGAAGTTTACAAAAATACCTTGAGCCGTTTCCGGACGAAGATACAAATCCATCGCATTTTCAGCTGAAGCTCCTAGTTTGGTTCCGAACATTAGGTTGAACTGACGTACTTCTGTCCAGTTTTTTGAACCGGTTTCAGGATCAGCAATTCCTAATTCTTCAATAAGTGCTTTTACATCAGCCAAATCTCCATTCTCAAGACCTTTGGCCATTCTTTGAAGAATCTCTTTTTGTTGGCTGATATATCCTGCAACTCTTTCGTTTGTCGCTTTGTATTGCTCTTCATCAAAAGCATCACCAAACCGTGCTTTTGCTTTTTCGATTTCTTTTTGAGCTTTCTGGTTGATTTTTTCGCAATAATCTTCAATCAGCACATCGGCTCTATATCTTTTTTTGGAATCTTTATTGTCAATAAGCGGGTCGTTGAAAGCATCCACATGTCCGGAAGCTTTCCATGTAGTCGGGTGCATCAGAATAGCAGCATCAATCCCCACAATATTTTCGTGAAGCTGAACCATTGCTCTCCACCAATATTCTCTAATATTTTTTTTGAGTTCTACTCCGTTTTGTGCATAGTCATACACAGCACTCAAACCATCGTAAATCTCACTAGAAGGGAAAATATATCCGTATTCTTTAGCGTGGGAAACCACATTTTTAAACAAATCTTCTTGCTTAGCCATTTCCAAATTTTTAATAAGGTGCAAAAATAGGCTTTTTTATATCTCTCTCAAAGCCGTAAAGTTGCAAAATTCTTTATTGATTAATAATAATTTAAGGAGTACCTGTTTTTTGAGTAACATTCTAAAACAATTTAGCCATAGATTAAAAGACTTCAGGCGAAAACCATCTTACTCTTTAACCTATGGCTAAAACTTATTGTTTAGAAAATACTATTCGTCTCTTTCTTTAATCTTAGCTTTGATTTTTTCTTCAAGCTCTTCTGCCAATTCCGGATTGTCTTTGATTAGTTGTTTCACAGCATCACGACCTTGACCTAATTTGGTATCCTCATAACTGAACCAAGAACCGCTTTTTTTGATGATTTCGAAATCTACTCCCAAATCAAGGATCTCTCCTACTTTAGAAACCCCTTCTCCATACATAATATCAAACTCAGCAGTTTTAAACGGAGGAGCCACTTTATTTTTGATGATTTTCACTTTGGCTCTGTTTCCGATTACGTTTTCTCCGTCTTTTATAGCAGATGATTTTCTGATATCTATACGAACAGAAGCATAAAACTTCAATGCATTACCACCGGTTGTTGTTTCAGGATTCCCGAACATCACACCGATTTTCTCTCTAAGCTGGTTAATAAAGAATACCGTACAGTTGGTTTTGCTGATAGTTGCTGTAAGTTTTCTAAGTGCTTGAGACATCAAACGAGCATGTAATCCCATTTTGGAATCTCCCATCTCCCCTTCGATTTCACTTTTTGGAGTAAGCGCAGCAACTGAGTCAATTACTACAATATCCACAGCTCCAGAACGAATAAGATTCTCAGCAATCTCTAAAGCTTGTTCACCATTATCAGGTTGCGAAATGATTAGGTCTTCTACATCTACACCTAGTTTTTTAGCATAACCTCTATCGAAAGCATGTTCAGCATCAATAAAAGCTGCAATTCCACCTGCTTTTTGAGCTTCTGCAATGGCATGAAGAGTCAAAGTTGTTTTACCTGAAGACTCAGGACCATATATTTCTATTATTCTTCCTCTTGGATATCCGTTAACACCCAATGCCAAATCAACTCCAAGAGAACCCGAAGGAATAGAATCAACCTCAACAATGGCTTTATCCCCTAGTTTCATTACGGTTCCTTTACCGTAAGTCTTGTCTAATTTGTCAAGGGTTAGTTGTAAAGCTTTTAATTTTGCTTCTTTATCTGCACTCATTTCTTATAAATTTATTTTCGCAAATATAAGAAAAAGAGAATAGAAAAGCGAGAACAGAAAGCCCTAAACAGAGAATTATTTTAAGACTTGGAGACATAAAAATTGCTCTCTTTTAAAAAGTTTAATTATCTTTGTCTCTTACTCAAAAACTACTCAATGGGTCTGGTTTCTGCTAAAGAAATTGCAAAAGTTATCAAGGTTGATAAATATGGTATTCTCGGAACATTCCTGGGTTGGTCACTCATGAAAACCCTCAGAATATCTGAGCTCAACAAAATTTATGACCGTAACAAACACTTGCAAGGAGAAGCTTTTCTCAAAGCTATTCTGGATGAATTTCAGATAAAATTCGAGATTCCTGAAGAAGATTTAAAACGACTCCCAAAAGATGGAGCTTATATCACTATCTCTAACCATCCGCTAGGAGGTATAGACGGTATTCTACTCCTTAAATTAATGCTCGAAAAAGAGCCTGATTTTAGGATTATAGCAAACTTTTTGCTTCACAGAATTGAACCGCTCAAACCTTATATTATGCCTGTCAACCCGTTTGAGAGCCATAAGAATGAGAAATCTAGTGTGATTGGAATTAAAGAGACTTTAAGACATCTGAGTGAAAATAAACCTTTAGGTATTTTTCCTGCTGGTGAGGTTTCTACTTATAAAGATGATCAACTCATAGTTGACAAACCTTGGGAAGAAGGAGCGATTAAGCTCATCAAAAAAGCACAGGTTCCGGTTGTTCCGATCTATTTTCATGCTAAAAACAGTCGACTGTTTTATTTTCTGTCGAAAATTAGTGGAACGCTAAGAACAGCGAAACTTCCGTCTGAGTTACTTACTCAAAAAAATCGTACAATAAAAGTAAGAATCGGGAAGCCTATATCTGTAGCTGAACAAAACGAACATGCAACAGTAGAGGAATTTTCGGAGTTTTTACGTAAGAAAACGTATATGCTTGCGAATGCTTTCGGGAAGTCTTCAAAACTTTTGGATACCAAAAAAATCATTCCTAAATCTCAAAAACCGCCACAAGAAATTGTAAAACCTGCTAATCACGACAAAATCGTAGCAGAAATTCAGGAGTTGCGCAAAGGTGATTTCAGACTTTTGGAAAGTAAAAACTATGAGGTTTTCTTAGTGAATGCTGAGAAAATTCCGAATATATTACACGAAATCGGGAGACTTCGAGAAATCACTTTCCGTGAAGTGGGTGAAGGAACCAACCAATCGATTGATATTGACAAATTCGACCAATATTATCACCACATGTTTTTGTGGGACGAAGAAACTCAAGCTATCGCTGGGGCTTATCGAATGGGGTTAGGTTCAGAGATTTTCCCGAAATATGGAATCGACGGATTTTACTTACAAGAACTTTTCCGTTTTGAGAGTGAACTTCACGATATGATGCGTAAGTCTATCGAAATGGGTCGTGCTTTTATTATTAAGGAGTATCAACAAAAACCAATGCCTTTGTTTTTGCTTTGGAAAGGGATTGTGCATACTACCTTACGATATCCGGAACATAAATACTTAATTGGTGGTGTGAGTATCAGCAATCAGTTTTCAGATTTTTCGAAATCGCTGATGATTGAATTTATGAAATCACATTATTATGACCCGTATGTAGCACAATATGTGTATCCGAAAAAAGAATACAAAGTAAAACTCAAAGATGCTGATAAAGATTTTGTATTCAATGCTTCTGAAGCCGACCTTAATAAATTCGACAAAATCATTGATGAAATTGAGCCGAATTCACTTCGACTTCCGGTTCTGATAAAAAAATACATCAAGCA
This sequence comes from Flavobacterium beibuense, assembly GCA_040393445.1. Classification (GTDB taxonomy): domain Bacteria; phylum Bacteroidota; class Bacteroidia; order Flavobacteriales; family Flavobacteriaceae; genus Flavobacterium; species Flavobacterium beibuense_B. Next base: position 3,354 of record JBEBUB010000087.1, on the reverse strand, counting down.
AAATGCAAAAGTAATTGCCTTTAACGAAGACCCACTTTTCAATAATGCAGTAGACGGATTGATGTACATTAGAATCGCTGACCTTCCTGAAAGCACCGTGAAACCGGTTATGGAAGAATTCCAAAAAGAATTAGAGAAAAAATCAGGTCGATAATTTCGATAAAATAATAAAAGAGGAGCTTAAATAAGCTCCTCTTTTATTTTATGCTTCAAGTTCTTTCTTTAAAAACCGAGCTGTATGACTTTTGGTATTCTTAATTACTTCTTCGGGAGTTCCGGTAACCACAACCTGCCCTCCTTCTTTTCCACCTTCATAACCAATATCAACTACATAATCTGCTAGTTTGATAACATCAAGATTATGTTCGATAATGAGAACCGTATTTCCTTTTTCTACCAATTTATTAATAGCTTCCATCAACACTCTTACATCTTCAAAATGCAACCCGGTTGTGGGTTCGTCCAAGATATAAAACGTATTTCCGGTATCTTTTTTAGAAAGTTCTGTCGCTAATTTTACCCTTTGAGCTTCACCTCCTGAAAGAGTTGTGCTTTGTTGTCCTAAAGTAATATAACCCAAACCTACATCTTGAATCGTTTTGATTTTACGATAAATTTTCGGGATATTTTCAAAGAAACCTACAGCTTCATCTATAGTCATTGCTAAAATATCGGCTATAGATTTTCCTTTGTAGCGAATCTCTAATGTCTCTCTATTGAATCGTTTACCTTGACACGTTTCGCATTCGACATACAAATCCGGTAAGAATCCCATATCGATAGTCTTTAATCCGGAACCTTCACAAGTTTCACATCGACCTCCTTTTACGTTAAAACTAAATCGTCCGGGTTTGTATCCACGAATCATCGCCTCTGGAGTTTGAGTAAAAAGGTTTCTGATTTCAGAAAAAACTTCAGTATAAGTAGCAGGATTCGAACGTGGTGTTCTACCAATCGGACTTTGGTCAACCGCAATTACTTTATCGATATGTTCTAAACCTTCGATTTTTTTGTAGGGCATCGGTTTTTTGACTGCATTGAAAAAATGCTGATTCATAATCGGATACAACGTTTGATTGATAAGTGTCGATTTTCCACTTCCTGAAACTCCGGTTACACAAACCAGTGTTCCTAAAGGGAATTGTACACTTACATTTTTAAGATTGTTTCCGGTTGCTCCTTCTAATTTAAGGAAGTTTCCGTTGCCTTTTCTTCGTTCTTTCGGAACTTCGATTTTTCTTTTTCCGCTAAGATAAGAAGCGGTTAACGTATTTTCTTTCAGAAGCTCTTCGGGAGTTCCTTTACTAACAATAGTTCCTCCAAAACGACCCGCTTTCGGACCAATATCCAACACATAATCTGCATTTTCAATCATGTCTTTATCGTGCTCCACAACTAAAACCGAATTCCCGATGTCTCGAAGTTGCTTCAACGAATGAATCAATTTTTCGTTATCTCGTTGGTGAAGACCAATACTTGGCTCATCGAGGATGTATAAAACTCCCACCAATTGTGAACCAATTTGTGTAGCCAAGCGAATTCGTTGTGCCTCTCCTCCCGAAAGGGAAGCAGCATTACGATTCAGATTCAGGTAATTTAGTCCAACATCAAGCAAAAATTGTAATCTGGTTTTTATTTCTTTGATGATTTCGAAACCAATTGTTTTTTGCTTTTCTGAAATATGTTGATCCACTTGGTTGAACCAATCCAATAAATCAGTAATATCTTTTGAGGCTAATTCGAATATATTCAGCCCATTGATTTTAAAATAGAGCGATTCTTTTCGAAGACGACTACCTTCACAAACCGGACAATCGACTTCATCCATAAATTCTTTTGCCCAACGTTTTATCGAAGTCGATTCAGATTGGTCGAATTGGTTTTTAATAAAACTAGCGATTCCTTCAAACTCAATTTTATATTCTCTGGTGATTCCCATGATTTCCGACTTAACGGAAAACTTTTCGTTGCCTCCGTTAAGGATAATTTGCATTGCCTCTTCAGGAATATTCTCAATAGGGTCTGATAGTTTGAAATCATATTTTGTCCCGATGGTTTCCAATTGCTTGAAAATCCAAGAGTTTTTATATTCTCCAAGTGGAGCAAATCCTCCGTTTTTTATAGAAAGTTTCGGATTCGGGATTACTTTTTTAAGGTTGATTTCGTTTACAACTCCTAATCCGTTACAATGTGCGCAAGCTCCTTTAGGAGAGTTAAACGAAAAGTTATTCGGTTCCGGATTCGGATAAGAAATTCCGGTTTCGGGACACATTAACGTACGACTGAAATAGCTAATTTCCTGACTTTCTTGTTCTAAAACCATCAAAATATCTTCACCATAATGCATGGCCGTTTTGATAGATTCAGAAAGGCGATTGTCTAATTCTTTTGCTCCATCAACCAAAATTCGGTCAACAACAATTTCTATATCGTGAGTTTTATAACGATCGAGCATCATGCCTTTTTCCAAATCTCGGACTTCACCGTCTGTACGCACTTTTAGAAATCCTTGTTTGGAAATGTGTTCAAAAAGCTCTCTATAATGTCCTTTTCTAGAACGGACAACCGGAGCTAAAATAGAAATTCGTTTATCTTGATACTGCTTTAGAATGAGTTCCTTTATCTGCTCATCTGTATAGCTGACCATTTTCTTTCCCGTATTATAACTATAAGCATCCGATGCTTTAGCATATAAAAGTCTCAGGAAATCATAAACTTCGGTCACTGTCCCGACTGTAGAACGAGGATTTTTGTTTGTTGTTTTCTGCTCGATAGCAATCACAGGTGAAAGTCCGTCGATTTTATCTACATCGGGTCTTTCAAGACTTCCTAAAAACTGTCTGGCATAAGCCGAAAAAGTTTCGATATACCTGCGCTGTCCTTCTGCATAAATGGTATCAAAAGCCAAAGACGACTTACCCGAGCCTGAAAGTCCGGTTATCACTACTAATTTTTCCCTTGGAATGGAAACATCAATATTCTTTAAATTATGAGCTCTCGCTCCGAAAACCTCTATTGTATCTTGAAAATCAGACATAAAATGCAGAAAAGTGCAAAGGTACTTCTTTTTGACCGAACCACAAAGGGCAAGGGATTACTCGATTTTTAAAGAGGCTATTTTAGGGCGAAACAGACGATTTTTTATCATTTCTTTAGCTTATAAATCGTACTGCAGAAGACTTTTTATTTGTTTATCTTTGCCCAAAACCTCGTTATGCACTTTATTTCAGAAGAATTAGAAAATTACGTTGCTTTTCATTCAGAAGACGAGCCAAAATTGTTGGCTGAACTCAATCGAGAAACCCATCAAAAAATTCTAAAACCAAGAATGCTTAGTGGTCATTTTCAGGGTCG
>JBEBUB010000086.1:0-8869 GCA_040393445.1 Flavobacterium beibuense | reverse complement strand
TAAGCCCGACTGCGCAGATGGTACTGCTTTTGTGGGAGAGTATGTCGTCGCCTTTTTTTAGTAAAGCCTGTCTTAAAAAAGACAGGCTTTTTTTTTTCATATGAGCGACGCAGTTCGGCTTAGGCCTTGGGTCGTCGCCTTTCTTTTAAAAACCCTTCATCAAACGATGAAGGGTTTTTTGTTTTTTATATGATAACCAGAAATCCTATTCTGAATGTTTTCCTATACATTTTTATATGGTTGTTGGGTAAAAACCACCACAATTCTATCATATTTTTATTATTCTTATATAGTTGCATTAAGACTAAATTCCAAAATTTAGATTCGTGTAAAAAATAATTGTTATTCTCCTTTAAAAATTTGTAATTTAGCTACTTGATTTTTAAGTTGTTATGAGGGAGGAGTTTTTACATTATGTTTGGCACAATAAAAAGTTTGATTTTTCGAACGCTAAAACAGTGTGTAATAAAGAGATTACGATTATAGATTCCGGAAAATACACAAAAGGAACGGGAGCTGACTTTTTTAATGCTCAATTGATTATTGATGACCTTCGATGGGCCGGAAATGTCGAAATTCACTTAAATTCTTCAGATTGGTATTTGCATAATCATCATAATGATCCAAATTATAATAATGTAATTTTACATGTTGTTTGGAATCATGATGTAGATGTTTATTACAGAGATCAAACAGTTTTGCCTGTTTTAGAACTTAAAAATTATGTAGCTGAGACTTTAAAATCAGAATATATGAATTTTAATTTTAGTAAATCATGGATTTTTTGTGAAAACCAAATTCAACATATAAATCGTACTATTTTAGAGAAATGGAAAGAAGAATTGTTTTTTCAACGTTTACAAGAAAAGGCATTTCCGATGAAAACGCTCTTGGATGCGAGTCAAAATGATTGGGAAGCAGTTTTGTTTTGTATGCTTGCTAAAAATTTTGGGCTTAATATTAATGGTTCTGTTTTCTTTGACTTGGCTAAATCTATTCCTTTTTCGGTTATTCGAAAAGAAGCTTATGAAGTAGAAAATCTTGAAGCTTTGTTTTTGGGTGGAGCCGGATTATTAGAAAATGATTTTCAGGAAACTTACCCGAAAGAACTTCAAAATCGTTGGAACTATTTGAAAATCAAGTATAATCTTAATGATGTTAGAATCGAGCAAGTCGAGTTTTTTAAGCATAGGCCTGATAATTTCCCGACAATAAGGTTAGCACAATTGGCCATGTTGTATCATAAAAATCAATATCTTTTTGAAACGCTTGTACAATCTGTTTCGTTAGAAGATTTTTATTCTTTATTTGAATTAGGAACTTCTAATTATTGGAATACGCATTATGTTTTAGATAAAGAAAGCCCTAAGAAACGAAAACTTCTTTCGAAATCTTTCATTGATTTGTTGATCATTAACACTGTTATTCCTATGAAATATCTCTACCAACACTATCAACAAAAGATAGATTATCAGCAGTTGTTGCAACCTCTTCAAGCTGTTAAGCCAGAGCAAAACATCATTATTGATAGGTTCAAACAGATAGGTATATCTTCAAATAATGCTTTTGATACTCAAGCACTCCTACAACTAAAGAAGCATTATTGCGATCATAAAAAATGTATGAATTGTAGCATAGGGCTATCTTTACTTCAATAAATTTAATAACATTATTGCTTTTATTCTTACTTTAACCCTTTGTGTAGCTGTTCTTTTGTGATTAACTAAAGAATCACGGAATTCAATAAGCTAATTTTCAGCAGGGTTAATAATTTGTTAAATATATTTTTCAGAAAACGGATAATGAAGTTGAAAATAAATCTATATTTGTAAAAAAATAACTACAAATTATAATAAAATGACACAACAACATCCGCCACTTCCTTCGGTAATCAAAAAACTACTGGTTGCCAATCGAGGAGAAATTTCCATTCGAGTACTTCGGGCTGCATCCGAAATGAAAGTTAGAACTGTAGCCGTTTATACGTATGAAGATCGTTATTCGCTACATCGTTATAAATCAGATGAATCGTATCAAATAGGAGATGACAGCGAACCGTTAAAACCTTATTTGGATATTGAAGAAATCATTAAAGTTGCTAAAGAAAATGATGTGGATGCCATTCACCCGGGTTATGGATTCTTAAGTGAAAACGTAACTTTTGCTCGAAGATGTCGTGAAGAGGGAATCATTTTCGTCGGTCCTTTTCCGGAAGTTATGGAGCAATTAGGAGACAAGATTGCAGCTAAGAAATTAGCTCGTTCTGTGAATGTTCCGGTGATTGAAGATGCGATGATTTCGGCTGAGGATATTGATAAAGCCGTTGAAAAAGTAGAGCAAATCGGTTTTCCTGTAATCCTAAAAGCAGCTGCAGGTGGTGGTGGTAGAGGTATGCGTGTCATCCATAAAAAAGAAGACATTATTCCGCTTTTTAAAGAAGCATCGGGTGAAGCACTTAAGTCATTTGGTGACGGAACCGTATTTATTGAAAAATTTATTGAATCACCAAAACACATTGAAGTTCAGCTTTTAGCCGATAATTTCGGAAACATCGTTCACTTGTATGAAAGAGATTGTTCAGTTCAGAGACGTTTTCAGAAAGTTGTTGAAATTGCTCCGGCTCCGAATTTACCTCAAGATGTAAAAGACAAATTGTATGAGTATGCTATCCGAATCGGGAAAGCAGTAAACTACAACAATGCTGGTACGGTTGAGTTTTTGGTGGATAGAAACAACAATATTTACTTTATTGAAGTAAATCCTCGTATTCAGGTAGAACATACGGTAACTGAGGAAGTAACAGGAGTTGATATTGTGAGAAATCAGCTTTTGATAGCTCAAGGAACTCATTTGTCAGATACTAGAATTCGTATTCCGAATCAAGAAAGTATCAAATTGAAAGGCTTTGCAATTCAATGTAGAATCACCACTGAAGACCCATCCAATAATTTTAAACCCGATTATGGAACCTTGATTGCTTATCGAAATGCAGGAGGATTTGGAATTCGTCTGGATGAAGGAAGTGCTTATCAAGGAATGAAAATTTCTCCATTTTTCGATTCAATGATTGTAAAAGTAACCGCTAGCGGAAGCACATTATCGAGTACGTCAAAAAGATTGTATCGTTCTCTTTCTGAGTTTAGGGTAAGAGGGGTGACTACCAATATCTTATTCTTGAAATCCGTTATCAATCACGATACATTTATGAAAGGTGATTGTACGGTAAACTTTATCGATCAACATCCGGAACTGTTTAAATTTGAGCCGTTTAAGGATAGTTCGACCAAAATGCTTCGCTATTTGGCTAACATTCGTGTCAATGGTCATCCCGACATAAAACATTATGATTCAAGTCGAAAATTCCGTAATCCGGTAGTTCCTCCAATTATCAATAAGGAATATCTGAAAGGTTCAAAAGATCTTTTAACCGAATTGGGTAGAGGTGAATTCTTGAAACAAATAAGAGACGGAAAGCAGATTCAATATACGGATACGACTTTTAGAGATGCTCACCAATCGTTGGTAGCGACTCGTATGAGAACCAAAGATTTGATGGCAGTAGCAGGCGGATTTGCTAAAGATAATCCTGAAATGTTCTCGATGGAAGTTTGGGGAGGAGCTACTTTTGATGTGGCGCTTCGATTCCTACACGAATGCCCGTGGGAACGTCTTCAAAAACTCAGAAAAGCCATGCCAAATACGCTTTTGCAAATGCTTTTCAGAGGAAGTAATGCGGTAGGATATTCAGCTTATCCGAAAAATATTATCGGTAAATTTATTGAAGAAGCTAGTGAAAATGGAATTGACATCTTTAGAATTTTCGATTCGTTGAACAATTTGGAGTCGATGCTTCCGGCTATTCAATTCGTTGATAAAAATACTCAAGCTATTGCTCAGGCATCTATCGGATATACTGGAGATGTACTCAGAGGAGGCAATAACAAATACAACCTTGATTATTACAAAGATTTAGCTCGAAGAATTGAGGATGCAGGCGCTCACATGATTGCTATTAAAGATATGGCAGGTCTTTTGAAACCTCAGGCAGCAGAAATTCTTATTCCGGCTCTTAAAGAAAGTGTTTCTCTACCGATTGCTTTGCATACGCATGATACAGCAGGAACTCAAGTAGCTACTTATTTGAAAGCGATTGAGGCAGGAATTGATAGTATTGATTGTGCTTTGGCTTCGTTTAGCGGAACCACTTCTCAACCGAGTTTGAATGCTATGGTAGCTTTAATGCAAGGTCAAGAAAGAGAAAATAAGCTCAACTTAAATAGCTTGAACCAATACAGCAACTATTGGGAAGCGGTAAGAGAAATGTATTATCCGTTTGAGTCTGATTTGAAATCTTCAACAGTTGAAGTATATGATAATGAGATTCCTGGAGGACAATATTCTAACCTTCGTCAACAAGCAGAAGGAGTAGGTTTAGGTGATAAATTACCTTTAATTAAATATAACTATGCTGTTGTAAATGAATTATTTGGAGATATCGTAAAAGTAACTCCAAGTAGTAAGGTAGTAGGAGATATGGCCTTATTTATGACGGCTAATTCACTCACCAAAGAGGACGTTTTGGATGAGTCAAAAAACCATTCATTCCCTGCTTCAGTAATCGGGTTCTTTAAAGGAGATTTAGGAATTCCGTATGGTGGTTTCCCTGAAAAACTTCGCAATATTGTCTTGAAAAACGAAGATAAAAATCAAGCACCTTTGGCTCAAATTCTTCCGGATGTAGATTTAGAAGAAGATACAAAAGCATTTTATGTGAAATATCCTGAGAGTAACTTCTTGGATTATCTTTCTTATAAAATGTTCCCTAAGGTATATGACGAATATTACAACCATAAACTCACTTATGGTGAAGTGACAGAGCTTCCGACACCCGCTTTCTATTATCCGCTTAAAAAGGATAAAGAGATTTCTGTAAAGCTCAATCAAGGAAAGTTGATTTTCATTAAACTCTTGTTTGTGTCGGCAGCAGACGAAGAAGGTATGCGTACGGTAACCTTCCAACTCAACGGAGGAAACCGAACCGTAAAAGTGAAAGACCATTCTGTTACATCGACTAAACAAGCAAATCAAAAAGTGAGCAATCCGGCGAAAGAGGTAGGTGCGCCACTTCAAGGAAGTTTGTCATCAATAATGGTAAAAGAAGGTGATGTAATAGAGGCAGGTACTCCGCTGTTTATCATCGAAGCTATGAAAATGGAAAGTACGGTTTCTGCTTCGGTTGGTGGAAAAATCAAACGAGTAGTGCTGAATCCGGGAACTATGGTTGACCAAAACGATATGGTTATCGAGTTTGAATAGCAAACGAAAACCTAAAATAACAAAAAACCACATAAGATATCTTATGTGGTTTTTTATTTACTCTAAATAGTGTTTTTAGTCTTCTTTTTTAGAAGAATCACCCACAAATTGTTGTGAACTGTTTTTAAAGAGAATATTAAAGGTTGTAAGACTTCCGTATGAACGGGTGATATATTGTTGTAATTCGATTTTTTCGTCTTCTGTAAGGGTTTTATGAGCATTGATTTTTTGCTCCATAACACGAAGTCTGTCTCGAAGCATCACAATCTTATGGAAAAATGTATCAATTGGAATTTCTTTTGATTGTAAGGTTTTATCAGCGGGTTGAAGAATCATTTTTCCACCTCTGTAACGTTCTGCAATAGGCACAATTTCAGAAACATCACTCCATTTTTTTAAAATTCTAACCAAACTGTTTTCTATTTCAGAAAAGCTAACCGTATCTACTTCCTGTTCAATAGCTTCGATGATTTCAAAATCTGAACCGACTTCGATGGTTTCTAATCCTTTTTCCACAAAAGTAACCCAATAGTATTTTGAACTTACGTTAGTTATTACGCCAATTCCGTATTCCGGATGATTAATTCTCGAACCGATGCCTAAAATTTGTTTCATATAGTATATTTTTTTGATTAGTGGTTGCAAATATATCCAAAACTGTCAGAAATACTAGTTTAAATGAAAAAACCGGGCTAAAACACCCGGCTTTAACAAACAAAAAATAACTAATCATCTATTCTTCCACTTGAGGTTGTGGCAGTAATTCATATTCAAATACCGGATATCCTCTTTCTCCTGCATCGTTTGTAAGTGCTAAAAACCTTAGTTTATAAAGATTTTGGTCAGCATCTTGAACAATATAAAAACGATCATCTTTTATACTTGGTCCTGAAGTTGGCCCACCGCCACTTCTCCAGTTAGACCCGATAATTCTTTGATCTGTAGCAGAAGTTGTTAATTTACTTTCGATAACATTATTAAAATCAAATTCTTCATAAGTTATTTCAGAAGTCAACACTTCATATGCTTTTGTATTTCCGTGAAGGTTGGTTGTAATAAAATCAGCAAAATAATAAGTGATTTCTCCACCCCCGGAAGAGAAGTAATTAGTGAAACCTGTAAAGCACAAATCCCATTTGTTTTTTTGAGGCTGAACGTTAACTTTTTGTCCGTTGCTAAGGCTCATAAAGACAAAATTGTAGTCAGTCTCTTTAGAGATAGTAACGGTTTGGTGGGTGGTAGCATTGAGATCTGCATAGTGTAAAACATAATCGTTGCCGCTACGAGTAATTCTGATTTTTTTCCAACCTCTCGCTTCGCCATCTAAAGCTACAGAACCCACATCAGGAGTTGAAGTTCCTACATTATATCCTAGGTTTACTAAATATACTTTGTTGTCTGCATCGTTGGCCGAAATAGCAGCAATAGCAGTACCTTGACCATTCCCGTTTCCGGTGAGAACTCCGGTTGGGTTGTCAACATACCCTAAAGTTGCATCTGTGGTATAACCAACAGCAACGGTAGCATCGGCTTCTTGAACTTCGTCAATATTAGTAGTATTGAGCTGTTTTACAGCCATTTTTATAGAACCGTTGATAATAACTCTAAAATCAGAACCTGTTGAGAATCCTAAATCCCAAGTATCTCTTTTGACTGTAGTTTGTAAGGTAGTACTTAAATCTACAAAAACTTGATTGGGTTGGTTTGGTCCGCCAACTGTAGCTTCAACTACAGCATAATCTGTTGGTGGAGTAGGAACGTTCTCGTTGTTAGGGCTGTTGTCATCACTAGAACAAGAAGTGAAGAATAATGTCATGGCAGACAAAGTGAAGATTATTTTTTTCATTGTAAAATATATTAGAGTTATTAAATTAGTTACTGATTAAAATTCGAGGTTGTAAGTAAGTTTCAAGAAATAACTGGTTCCGTAGGCCAACAAAATTTGACTCGAAACCGCATGTCCAGCTCCTTCATTCATACGAGTCTGGTTAATGTCAGTAATGTTTAAAAGGTTTCGGGCTCCAAGAGTTATTTCCAGACTTTCTTTCAAGAAGGTTTGTCTGATAGACGCATCCAGCCAGCTATAAGGCTCAATGTTAGAAAGCACATATTTACCGGAACCTTCCACAAACTGCTGGGTTTTTCCAGTATATTTATAGTAAACCGCAAAAGTGGTATTCCATTTCGGATATGTATAACTGGCACTACTGTTCAAGTTGAAATTATACAGAAATTTATCGTCTGAACTGAATTCCAGATTGTCTATTTTTTGAGAAATTCCGGTAAGTGAAGCTCCTAAAGCAAAATTCCAATCTCCAAATTTGAATTGATTGGTCGAAGCAGCATTGATACTTCTGTATTTACTGATGTTGATGTGTTGATAAATAGGCGTTGCATCCTGAAAACCAACCAAAGCACTAGTAATACGGTCATCAATATCAATATAACTGAGCATTAAATTATTGTGTAATGAAGCTCCTGATTCAAAATAGGTTTGTTTTTTCAGGTTAGCTTCATACGACATACTTTGTTCAGGAGTTAAGTCTTCGTTTCCTACGAAATAGTGTCCGTCAAAAATCAGTTTATTGAAAAGCTCTTCGAAACTTGGTGTTTTGAAGGATTTTCCTATTCCTAAACGAAATTCAAGATTGTGAGGCATCAGATAACGAGTTCCTAAAGAAATTGCATATTGGTTGTCAAACATATTTTGAAAAGAATATCTTGCTCCCGGACGAACGGAAAACTTATCATTCCATTTAATTTCAGAAACTGCAAAAAAGTCGTAGTTATTGATGTTTTCGTTTACTTCACGGGTAGTATTTCCTTCTTCATCTACAATCGAAAAACCTTTGTTGTTTACCACTTCATACCCTAACTGTAAGTCGAATTTTTTATCTTTAAAGAAGTTGCTTAACGTTCCGGTAGAGTACAGGACATCCATCGATTGGTCTTTGATTTTCAGGTTGTTGGTTTCAAAGTCGTGAGTAATGTTGTATCGGAAGGTTTCTACCTCACGTTTTTGACTTTGGTAGGAAGCGGATATATTATAATTGAGGTCAGAAAATACTTTCCCGTATACATTCAGATGGTGATAAAAACGATTCGTGAAATATCTTTGATCGTCTCCGTATTTATAAGCTCCGAGTTGTGAATTAAATCCGGATTGAGCAGCCGAACCATAAAAATCTATTACTTCGTCTAAATATTCGAACTTATAAAACGTACGGAAATCATTCTTTTTATAATTGATAATACCATTGGTTTGATATTGTTCTTTCGGAAGCCATTTATAACCTCTACTTCCGTCATTTATGGAATAATATTTTCCGTTTCTATCACCCATAAATCCTTTGAAATCATTATGGTTTCCGCCTAAAGAGACAAACCAGTTTTCAGAGAAATTATGAGAGATTTTAAGGTTTTGAATGTGTCTTCCTTCGTCAAAAAAATCAAATTCATCACCTACAGTCTCTTCTTGTGCTGTAGCGGAAATATTCCACTTGTTTTCACTTGATTTTTTGGTAATGATATTAAGAATCCCCGATACGGAATT
>JBEBUB010000085.1:0-8935 GCA_040393445.1 Flavobacterium beibuense | reverse complement strand
ATGTAATTCATAATCCGATTTATTTAAAGAGTTGAGGTAAAGCATTTACTTTATTACCATTCAATAATTGTTCTATATCCTGGTAATCATAATACATCGTGCCTCCGACTTTGGTGTAGGAGAGGGTTCCGTTGATTCGGAGGTTCTGTAATGTTCCGGGGGAAATGTTGAGTAACTTTCTGACTTCACTTGAACGTAACCACTTTTTGGGTTGTGGTGCTTTTGCCTGAAACAGCTCTTTTAGATCGTTCAGTAGTAAACTTCTGAATTCGTTCAGGTCTTCCCGTGTAATAATCTCTACTGCCATAATGTATTGAATTAAATATTATGGCACAAAATTGAATTATTTGAGAGGTTTTATTTCACAACGGGGAACGTGTTGTGAACGATTTTTTGTAAAATCAATCATCTGAATTGTCCATTCTCTTGGTAAGGCTTTCTTTCAGGCTGTTAATAAATTTGGTTCTTTCGGACTTACGTACCCGAATTTCAAGGAAAGTCCTGCGATATTGCCCTAAATCTATATTGAATACTTTTTCGAAATATTCGGCAATGTCTTTTAAATCTGCTGTACCGTTGTTAAAAACTCCTTCGGTATGCAAGGCATATAATAACTCTATCAGAGCGACTTTTGAGGCTGTCCATTTCAATCCGAAGTTGTGTTGAGGTTGTGATTTTTCGGGCACGGTTATTTTATACAGATTAGCTAATTCGTTTTCCAGATAAACCTGGATCAAATCGTGAGCAATGATTTTGGCTACCTTATAATCGTGAGAAGTAGTAAAACGGTGGTCTGCTTCAAAATAGAAAGTATCCAAACTTAGTTTTATGTTATGCTTTCCTCTTACAAAATAATACTTATCTAAATAGGTACTTCCTGTACGGTAATACTTGTAAAACTCAAGATTGTTATCAAAATAACGTTTGAGTTTATCCAGTTCGTTGTTGTAATACTTATGGATAATCCTTTCTCCTCCGTTGGGCTTTTTGGTTTCAATTCTATAAATAGAGTTATAATAAATGAGTTTTGATAAAATTTTAGGTTTTAGTTCTTTGAAAAAATGGATTTCTTCCTGTTGATTCATAAATCCCTTCCCGAAGATATAATTCTTTGCTTCGGATAAATTTTCCAAAGTATGTTTTATGATAATCTCTGCCAATTCAATTTGATCATCGATTTCAATACTTAACTCATTAATTTTGTTTTCTAAACTTTGAATTATTTCATTACAATAGTTTATCATTATTAGTCCTTATTTTCAGAATATCAAATTACCCTATATACGGGACAATAAAAACCTACACTATTATCAGTAATAGTGAGTTAAACTTAACAATAGTTTTCCCTGGAAAAATTAATCTTTTATTCCGAATTTTTTCAGTATGTCTTCCAATAAGCACCATTTGGTGATAGAAGACTGCAACAAATTGGCTCCTACAAATGCGGTAAACCAAAGCCAGTTTTGATTTACATAAACAGCTAACAACAAGCTGATAAGGATAAAACTTCCGGCTACGCCTCTTACGATTCTGTTTTTCATATTTAGATTGAATTTTAGATTATTGTTGTATTTATTTTTTCGATAGGTGTTATGGCGATATGCACTTTGGAATGTATATCACAGGTTTTGTTTAGTTCTTCGATTGCCTCAAATATTTTTTCTGATGTTTCGGCTGACACAAAAGCGAAGAACAATAATGATTCGGTTTTGTTCATCTCGGTAGCAAACCAGTTTCTGCTTACGGCTTCCTGTGTACTGTCCCTGTAACCTGTTACTGAACTGTACGAATACGTGATTACGTGGTTTTCTGCTAATAGTTTTTTTACCTTTTCTTCAAAGGTTTTTACGGATGTGATTATCAGTAGTTTCATAGTTAGTTATTTGTTAAAAGGTTAATAGTTATTGGTCAATCGTGAATGGTTATTCGTTATTTTTCTATTAACTAATAACCATTAACAATTAACTATTTCTCCCATTTCTTCCGTTCCACCATATAATAAATAAGCGGAACAACAAGTAATGTTAATATCGTTGAAGCAATCGCTCCTGCAACCAGCGAAATTGCCAATCCCTGGAAAATCGGGTCGAACAGAATTACTGAAGCTCCGATAACAACAGCTCCCGTAGTCAACAGAATAGGTGTGGTTCTGACTGCTCCGGCATCAATAATGGCTTGTTTGAGCGGAATGCCGTCTTTGAGCCTGATCTCGATAAAGTCAATCAGTAAGACCGAATTCCGAACCATAACTCCTGCCAAAGCAATCATCCCTATGAATGAAGTAGCTGTAAAGAATGCTCCCAAAATCCAGTGTCCGAGAACGATTCCGATAAGTGAAAGCGGAATGGCAACCATCATCACAATTGGGGTTTTAAAGTTTTGGAACCAGCCCACAATCAACATATAAATAATGATAATCACGACCATAAAAGCAATTCCCAAATCACGGAATACTTCCAACGTAATCTGCCATTCTCCGTCCCATTTTACTGTAAAATTGCTTTCATCTTCGGGTTGTCCCATATACAAATCGCTTATCGAATACCCTTTCGGAAGCTCGATTTGTTTGAGCCTTTCTTCCATTCCCAAAATCGCATAAGCGGGACTTTCCAATGCTCCTGCCATATCAGCCGTAACATAAACTACTCTTTGTTGGTCCTTTCTGCTGATGGATTTTTGAAGCGTATCTTGTTTTACTTTTACAATATCCCGAACAGGAATCATATTTCCCTGTTGTCCTTTGATTTTCAGATTTTGAATATCGTCAATGCTCGTTTTATCTTTATCGTCCAAAGCCATTACAATTCCGACAGGATAAACCGATTTTTCGTCATACAGATTTGAAACGGGATATTCTCTCAATAAATACGTCAGATTTCCGACAATTTGCTGTGGTGCAATTCCGTTTAACATCGCTTTTTCCTTATCGACTTCCAAACGAAATTCGGTCTGAACATCTTCTACGCTCCAGTCAATATCGACTACATCATCAGTATTTTCAAGGATTTCTTTTACCTGATAAGCCACTTTTATCTGTTCTTTGTGGTCAGGGCCGTAAATTTCGGCTACAATGGTAGAAAGTACAGGTGGTCCGGGTGGAACTTCCACAATTTTTACGTTTGCTCCGTATTTTTTGGCAATTTCCTGAATCTGCGGACGCACTTTTTTCGCAATATCGTGGCTTTGCATTTTTCGGTCTTCTTTATGCAACAGATTTACCTGAATATCAGCCATATTACTTCCTCCACGCATATCGTAATGACGTACCAATCCGTTGAAGGTAATCGGTGCAGAAGCTCCGATATAGTTCTGATAATTAACCACTTCGGGAACGGTTGTCAGATATTGGGCAATTTCTCTCGTAACAGCCGAAGTCCGTTCTAAAGTTGTTCCTTCAGGCATATCGACTACGACCTGAAATTCGTTTTTGTTGTCAAACGGAAGCATTTTTACAGCAACCGATTTCGTGAAAAACATCGTAATCGAACCCAACAGCAAAAGCACCGTAAATCCTAACATCAACCAACGTTTTTTAGAACTGTCCAAAAGTGGTTTTTCAAATTTATTGTAGAATTTATAAATCCAGCTTGTTTCGTGTCCTTGTTCTTCTTTGTGTTTTTGGCTGTCTTTTTCCCTTAACAAATGATAGCCCAAATAAGGCGTAATTGTCAAAGCAATAAACAACGATAAAATCATCGCAATCGAAGCTCCGATAGGCATCGGACTCATATAAGGCCCCATCATTCCCGACACGAAAGCCATTGGAAGAATAGCCGCAATTACCGTAAAAGTTGCCAAAATCGTAGGATTTCCGACTTCGTTAATGGCATAAATAGCCGCATCTTTGAACGGAAGCCTTCGCATTTTGAAATGTCGATGCATATTTTCGGCTATGATGATACTGTCATCAACCACGATTCCGACCACGAAAACCAAGGCAAAAAGCGTAATCCTATTCAACGTATATCCCAAAATGTAATAGCTGAACAAGGTCAAGGCAAACGTCAAAGGAACGGACAAAAACACAACCAATCCACCTCTCCAGCCCATTGCCAGCATTACCAAAACCGTAACAGCCACGATAGCTACAAACAAATGGAACAGCAATTCGTTTACCTTATCGGAAGCGGTTTCTCCGTAATTTCGGGTAACTTCGACTTTGACTTCATCGGGAATAATATTATTTTGTAATTTTTCGACACGATTTAATATTTGTTCCGAAATTTTCATCGCATCAGCTCCTTTTACCTTAGCAATAGAGAGTGTAACAGCAGGATATTCTGACGGATTTTCAGCATAATTTTCGTTAAATTTGCTGTATCCGAAAGACACATAACTTTTGGCTGTTGATGCTCCGTCTTGAATATTTGCTACTTGTTTCAGGTAAACAGGCATATTTTGATGAACGCCTACAACCAAGTTTTCGACATCTTCTTTGGACGAAATAAATTGTCCCGTAGTAACCAAGTATTCTGTATCGCTTTGCACAAAACTTCCCGATTGCATACTGCCGTTGTTTGCCTGAATCATCTGCATAATTCCCAAAGCATCAACTCCGTTTTCAGCCATTTTGTCTTTGTCCAGAACAACTTTCAATTCACGGCTTCTTCCTCCGATTTCACGAATGGTCGAAACGTCTTTTATTTTCTTAACTTCCGAAGAAACTTCTTCCGCTATCTGACGAATCTGAAAATCGTCATACTCATCGCTCCAAAGTGTTAAAGCCAACATCGGGACATCGTCAATCGAACGGGTTTTTACCATGGGTTGATAAACACCTGGTGGAAAAATATGCTGATTTTTGATAAGCTCGTCATACAATTTCACATATGAACGCTCCACATCTTCTCCCACATAAAACTGAACGATAATCATTGCCTGACCGTTCATAGCCGTACTGTGAAGATGTTCTACTCCCTTAATGTTCGAGATGATTTTTTCGAGTGGCTCCAGCACACGACTTTCGACCTCTGCGGGAGTTGCTCCAGGATAACCGACCATGATATCAGCCATCGGAACATTGATTTGTGGTTCTTCTTCTCGTGGAATAAGCGAAGAACTATACACACCTATTATCATCAGTCCAATCATCAATAAAATTGACAATTTAGAGTTCATAAACATGGCTGCTATTTTACCTGAAATACCGTTTTGCATTTTAATTCGTTTTAATTACGATGCAAATTTCCGATAAGAAATAAAGGTGTACAGTTACATTGGTTACAGAAGGGGGGGGAATTTGTGTAAGTGTTGTATATTTGTGCTGTGTGTTATTTTTGGGATTATGAGCAATAAAATAAAAATTAGAAATTGGGATAGAATTACTATATGGATATTGGGGATTTCCATTTTAGTATTATTATTTTCGTTTATTTCTCCATTAATATTTACTTCTGTATCTATTTCTGAAAAGTTTGATTTTACGGAAACTGGACAAATTGGAGATACTATTGGTGGGATAATTAGTCCTTTTATAGCTTTAGCTGGAGTTCTACTTACATTTTTAGCATTTTATATGCAAATAAAGGCTAACCAAATTCAGATAACACAATTCAAAGAAGGAATAGATAAAGAAAAAGAAATAAGGAATTTAATAGAGAAAAAGGACTATTTTAATAAATTAAGTTTATTAAAAGTTGATTTAACTTCAATAATATCTGATATAAAATCAAAGGCTGAAAATTTAAAAGTATTTTTTGAAAACGAAAGAAAATTTCCATTTCAAACTAATTTTTTAATTAGAACACCTTCAAAAAATTATTCAAGAATTTTAGAAATAGATAGACTTTCCATTTTTAATGGATTTAATGAATTTTTGAGTCACAGAGATAAATGGATAAAGGAATTTAGTAATTTATATAATATTTTGGAATTTCTCCCTGAATTATTCAAAGATTTATATGAAAAATATGAGTACCATTCAAAAGATATGTTTGAGCAAAAAATGTTAGTTCGTAATGGTTTAATTGAACTAATGGATAGATTATCAGAACTTATTAATATCTATTTACGTGAAACCAATCAAGAAGATTATTTAAAATATCCAGCAAGTAGTCTTGCAAATGATACTATATTTAGATATTATAAGATAATAGAGGCATCCTTTGATGAGGACGGAAACCCTATAAAAGAAACAGATTTTTTAGAAATTGATGAAAAAGTTCTTAAATTCTTTAATCAAGAAGTTTTAACAATAAGAAATAAAGGGGAAAACTATGATATAAGATTAGAACCAATTGTAGAATTTATAAGTAATTTACGCAAACAATTATATCTAATAAAACAAAGGGCAATAGAGTTTTCAGAGTCAATAGAAGGTCAGTATAATAACTTAATGATTGATAGGGAGAACAATAAAAGTTATATAACTTTAATAGATGAAATACATATAATTTTAGAAAACGAATTGAGTAAGATATTAATTGAGAATTAATAAAAAGTAAATACACAACACAGGTTTTGTATCAGGTGAGTTTAAAAACAAAACTCCCAACCTTGCAGATTGGGAGTTTTTCTAAATCATATCGCAATAGCCTACTGTACACTAACCCTCGCTCCGTTAAACAATCGTCCGTCTGCTTTGAGAACGTATTTTTCTCCCGAAGTAAGTCCTGATAAAACTTCAATATCGTTTCCGTAGGTTTTTCCCAATCGAAGCCATCTCAAAATAGCTGTATTATCATCGTTTACTACGTAAATTCCTTTGAGCTGACCTTGTGTGATAACTGCCTCCTGTGGAATCAACACTAAATTGTTTTGTGTTTGTTCTACCTGTTTTCCAATCGGAAAAACTGCATTTACAAACATTCCCGATAAGACATTTTCGGTCTTATCCAGATCGATTTTTACGATGTATTGTCCTCCTGTGTTTCGGGCAGAAGTGCTTACTTCGGCTACTTTTCCTTTTACGGTTTTATCTAAAGATTTGATGTTTACATCGGTTGTCATTCCGTTTTTGATATTGGAAATCTCACTTTCCGAAACCATTACAACAGCCTGTAATTTTGACTCTCCCTCTACGCTTACGATAGGCATTCCAGGGTTTGCCATATCTCCCTCTTTGACGAAAGTTCCCGTAACCACTCCCGAAAACGGAGCTGTAATATTCGTATAAGAGAATTGAGCCATTACTTCGTTTTTCATCTGTTTGGCAGTTTCCAAACTTGCTTTTGCCATTTCAAAATGGGTCGTCATATCGTCCATTTCTTTTTGGGAAGCACTTTTTTGGGAGAACAAAACTACAAAACGGTCATAATCCCTTTTCGCACTGTTGTAAAAAGCTGTTGCCTGATTTACACCTGCTTCTGCCTGTGCTTTTTGGGCTTGTAAATCGGTACTGCTGATAGTTGCCAAAAGCTGTCCTTTGCTTACTTTTTGTCCTGTTTTTACTTTTACCGAAGTTACATAACCCATCATTCGGGTGCTGATATTCGCACTGTTTTCGGCTTCGATTTTTCCGCTTGCTGTTACGTATTTTCCTGAATTACTTCCTGCTGTTTGATTGATAGTTACCGAAATTGCAGGTAGTTCGGTTGCTGTTTTTTCTTCTGATTTGGAACAAGACGTTACAAATCCGATAAGCGAAAGAAAAGCTATTGAAGTTATTATTTTTTTCATTTTGTATGATTTATTTTGATTGTTGTGTTAAAAATTCGATTTGAATGGCAGACAGATTATAGTCTTTGATTGCCTCTAAATAATTTACCTGTTTTTCGAGGTCGGTTGCTTGGGAAACCAATAAATCTGAGGTTTTTTCCAAGCCTTGTGTATAGCGGTTTTCAAAAATCCGTAACGATTCTCCTGCCTGTTCTTTGGCTGTTTTGGCTAACTGAATTTTAGCCTGATTAGAAACCAAATCTCGCTTTGCTTTTTGTAATTCTAATTGGTTTTTTTCGATATACAACTGCATTTCGGTTTGGGCTTTTTCGATAGAAATTTTACTTTGTTTTATCTTGTTGAATGTTTCGTTTCCGTTGAAAATATCCCACGAAAGCGACAATCCTGCCATAAATCCGTTGGCTCCGAAACCAACAACATCTTTATCATTATAATTAAATTCCCCGAAAGCATTCAACCTCGGAAGCAACCCTTTTTTATTCATCGAAACCATTTTGTTCTGAGCTTCCAATCCCGATTTCATAGCCAAAATATCAGCACGGTTTTCGGAAAAATTTGAGTTACTTTCAAACCAAACATTTAGGGTTAATTCTTCCGTAGGTACATAGATTTCTTTAGAATCCTTTCCCATCAACCAGGACAAATAATCTGATAAATTAGAGATATTGTTGTCGATTTCGATTTCCTTGTTTTGCACTTCGGTCAGTCCGACCTGAACCATTAACACATCAGAGGGTTTTGCATAACCTTGTTCCTGCATATTTTTGGTATTTCGCAATACTTCCTCATAAGCCGAAATTCCTTTTAAAACTGCTTTTTTGGCTTCGTACAAGAATTGAAGGTTGGTATAGGCTTTTTTGATTTCGACCGTAAGCATTTCTTCTGCAAATTCCTTTTGGTATTCGGTTGCTTTGATTTTTTCTTTGAGTGCTTTCCGAGCCGAAAAAACATCGAAATTCAAAATCGGTTGCTGAACCGAGAACTTGGTATTGAAATGATACATTTCATCGGGATTGTTCAGCAAAACAGGATTGAAATCAGCCTGTGTAACCACTCTTTGCTGTAGTTTGAACCCGAAAGAATTCAAAGGGTCATTCGTATAAAATCCTGTATGGCTAACGGATACTTTCGGAAGAAAACCCGAAAGCATTCCCGAAAGTTCTGCATTCGAGAGTTCTATCTCGTGTTGCTGAACCTTGAGTTGGGTATTATTTTCCTTCATTTGGTCAATCGCCTCCTGGAGCTGTAAAGGCTGTTGGGCAAAAACACTACCCGTTGTCAAAAAACTGAAAACAGCGAGTTTTAAAAATTTTGCATT
>JBEBUB010000084.1:0-9059 GCA_040393445.1 Flavobacterium beibuense | reverse complement strand
CTTAATATATCTAAATTATGTAACCCGGTTAGATTTATACTGTTGGAATCGTGACTGCCGTTTGCTATTAATTGTATGAGATTAATATTATTGCTGAAATCCATTTCTTCAACTTGGTTCCAAGAAAAATTCAGATAGGTTAGATTTATAAAAGCTTCTATTCCGGTTTGGTCTGAAATATTTGAGTTATTTACTCTTAATTCATAAACATTTAGGGCTTCACTCACCTGAATCTCTCCATCTGCATTAATGTCAACAATCATATTGTTTCCGTTTATGTCTCTAGCAATATCATTTGAGATATTTGCTTGCAACAACTTATTCTTAAAGTATGTGTCAGGAATATAAACAATATCATCATTATCACTTGTAATAAGGTGAAAGTTTGTAACAACATAGCATCCACTCAAACTTTTTACTCTTACATAAATAGTCTGTGGAGAAGAAACAGCGGTATAATTTACAGGATTTGCAATAGCAAAAGCTCCTTGCTCTGCATTAGAAAGAGTTAAATGGAAGGTCAGAATATAATCAGTGTTTCCATTAAGTATGACATCTGAATTGTCTGTCAAATCGAATATTCCATCAGGATTGATAAGGTTGTTAGGTTGTCCAATTATAGGATTGTCCAAAAGTATTACATCAAATGAGTACAGCGTAACATCACCTTCCCAGCTTTCTTTTCTAACATAGAGAGTAAAAATAGAAGGCGTGATATTATAATAGCTTTCCGGATTCATAATGGGGTTTTGGTTATCTTGGGCATTACTATAAGTTTCGTAAAAATTAATAGTATAATCTGACCATTCCTCACCATCTAAAATTTCAGGAATCTTAACAGTTAAATCTATTGCCCCATATCCATCATTTCCTATATCACATACTTCTAAATCAGTAAGTTCTGTTTGAGCTTGAATAGATATAGAAAGTAAAAGCATCCACAAATAAAGTATCTTTTTCATAGCTGTAGTATTATGTTTTAGTTTTTGATTACCTTCCCGGTCACTTCTCCGTTTTCGGTTTTGATTTTTAGGAAATACATTCCTTTATTAAGTTGATTCACATCTTGTCTGGTTTCAAAACCATTCACGAAACTCTTTAGAATAAGTCTTCCGGAAGCATCATACATTTCTATCGACTGAATTTTTGAATCAGAAGCCAAATTGAAATAATCTGTAGTTGGGTTCGGATATACTTTCAAATCAATGTTTTTGATGTTTTCTTCAATACTCATTGTGGCTTCAAATACAGTCACGGCTTCATTGGTGATGATTGGGTAATTGTAATCAAAATAAATATCTGCTTTACTCATTACCATATCTCCTTCTTGTAGAGTTGTCTGAGTTCTCAATCCTAATAGAACGTTTCCTTGAGCTTCAGGGTCAAGCATAATTTGATTGAAGAAAAACTCCACTTTGTTGTCTCTTACTTGAGCATTCACGTTGTGTGAAGCATTGAGTACTCTAAGGGTTGAAATATCATAAAGTTCTTCATTAACATCCATCACAACCACTACATTTTCAGCATAATAGTTCCCTGTGTTTTCAAAACGGATTAAATAATGTAACTCATCTCCTATGTGTTCCGGGTCAACAATATCGCCTTCTACACAAGTAATATCATTCGGGTCGAATGCTCCTACAACAACTTGGTTTAACGTATAAAGGTTGTCTGATGAATTTTCATCGCCTAAATAGGTAATCACTCCAACGAATTCCAATTCATCGTCAATTTCTACAGGATATTCGGGATCTGTAGGTGTATTGATTTGCATAGTTACCACTATACTTCTACTCTCAAAAGGCATTAGGTCTTCATAACTCCAAATCAAAATACCGTCTGTTAGAATTTCAGGCTCCACAGAAGCGGAAACAAAATCCATTAAAGTTTCATCATACATAAAGTTCAGCCCGTAATATTCTGAGGCGACTTGATTTCCTTTGTTTCGATAAACGATGTTATAAGTAGCCTCAAATCCCGGACGAGTAGGTATCAGTGGTGTCACTATAATTTCTACATCTTTGTGTTCGCCATTTGGAGTGATACAGAAGTTTACAACCTCTTCATTATTGTCATTGTCAGCAAAAGTCACAGTTGCAGTGGTCGGAGTTACATTAAAATAACTTGGATTTTCTACTTCTACACTAAGTGTATAGTCGCCTTCTTGAGTAAAGAAAATATAGGTTCCGTCTTCTGAAGTGAAAGCATTGTATTGTTCGATTCCGTTGGTGATGTTTACTTTAATAAACGATTGCGGAACGTCATTTTCGTCACAGATTCCGTCATTGTTGAAGTCAAACAATAGAGTTCCTGTAATAGTGTTGTGATCTCCTTGAGGATAGAACGTACAGTAAGAAGAAATAACCTGATTACTATCTTCCCATATATTCAAATAAGGTTCGATTGAATCTATTTCAAACTCATCTGCACAGATGTAAGTGTTACTTGGTAAATTACCCCATATTTCAGACCAAGAACCTTCATCTATGTTTGAAGATAAGCTACTTCCGTTTTTTATGTTGAGGTATTGAAGTTCATTGTTAGCATATACCGATATGTATTCCAGATAAAAATTATTAGACAAGTCTAATTCTGTGATATTGTTAGATTGACAATTTAAAGAAGTAATATTAATTAAGTTAGAAACATTTAATTCTGTTATTTGATTATTACTACAGCCTAGAAATATGAGATTAGAAAAAGCTTCAATACCTGTCATATCTTGTATATTGGAGTTAGAAACATTTAGATAAAACACACTCAAAGCTTCACTTATTTGTATATTCCCATCATTATTTAAATCATGTCCTAGAGTTATTAATTTGTTTTTGAAATTTGTGTCAGGAATATATAAAATATCATCATCCAATTGCTCCACTTTTAGTTGCATAGAAGTGATAAAAGGATCACAATAATTTGTGAATGTATTTCTTGCAGATATGTATATGGTTTGAGGATTAGCTGTGTTTTCAAAATTAGAAGGGTTTAAAATAGCATTAGTCTCATTGATAGCATCTTCTTCTGTTAAATAAAATTGTAAAACAGTATTATTATGTGTTATGTTGTCCCATACAGACCAAGATTGTAGGTCAAATTCTGCCAAACCAGTATAGTCTTCTTGATATCTTATATACTGTGGGATGTTGCTAGAGAAAACATATTGATTTTGATAAAAATGTACAAGTGCAAATGCCCACAAAGAATCGTCAGAAATATTAACCACTCTTACAATTTTTGCAGATAATTCTGTTGAACTAAAAACAGTATTAGTTAAAATATTTGTGTTATTTATAGCGTCTTGTTGGCTTGCATGAAATGTTATTGTATATTCATCAGGATTTAATGTGCCTAGGATTTGAGGAATATAATCATTTATATCTACTTGAAAAGGAATATGATGTTGATTGGTACAAACATATACGGTTTTAGTAGAAGGGAAAGATATTGTTCCATTAATTTTTGTAATTAAAAAACCAGTGGTAACATAACAACCCCCTTCATCTTCTATTCGCATATAAATTGTACCTCCAGTGGTTGAAAAATAATTGGAAGGATTAGCAATAGCAATGTTATTATTTAGGTTATAAGTATTTGAATGATACGTTACAGTATAATTAATATTATCTCCAATAATAGAATTATTCACTGTTAGATTAAAGAAACCATCAAAACTGGTTAAATTTTCAGGGCTACTTATTTCTAAAGTATGGGCAATTAAATCGAAATAACCTATAGTAAGGTTCCCAGTTATATTATCAACCAAATTATAATATATTGTCTGGTCTAGAAACAAATTAAAATATGCTGTTGGATTAGCAATTGGATTAACTTGGAGTTCCGCATCCTCTACAGTTTCAAAATATATAATTGTATAATTATCAGGATTATTTCCATTTAAGATTTCATCTGTCTTTAAAGTTAGATCAAAAACTCCGAAACCATCATTATTTGTGTCGCAGATTTCTAAAGGAGTAAGCTCTATCTGCCCTTTGACAGATAGAGATATAAAAATTATAAGTAAGTAAAGTATCTTTTTCATAGCTATAGTATTATGAGTTTAGTTTTTCATTATCTTCCCAGTCACTTCTCCGTTTTGAGTTTTGATTTTTAGGAAATACATTCCTTTATTAAGTTGATGTACATCTTGTTTAGATTCAAAATCATTTACTACACTTTTACGGATAAGCCTTCCGGAAGTATCATACAATTCAATTGATAGAATTTTTGAATCAGATATCAAGTTGAAATACTCTGTGGTTGGGTTCGGATATACTTTTAAATCAACATTTTTAATGTTTTCATCAATACTCATTGTGGTCTCGAATACAGTTATTGCCTCATTCGTATAAATAGGATAGTTGTAATCAAAATAGATATCCGCTTGGCTCATTACCGTATCTCCTTCTTGTAGAGCTGCTTGTGTTTTCATTCCTAACAATACATATCCTTGAGCTTCAGGGTCAAGCATAATCTCATTGAAGAAAAACTCTACTTTGTTGTTTCTTACTTGAGCATTCACGTTGTGAGATGTGTTCAATACTCTAAGCGTTGAAATATCATAAAGTTCTTCAATAACATCCATCACAACCACAACGTTTTCAGCATAATAGTTTCCTGTGTTTTCAAAACGGATTAAATAATGTAGTTCTTCACCTATATATTCCGGGTCAACAATATCGCCTTCTACACAAGTAATATCATTCGGGTCGAATGCTCCTACAACAACTTGGTTTAACGTATAAAGGTTGTCTGATGAATTTTCATCGCCTAAATAGGTAATCACTCCAACGAATTCCAATTCATCGTCAATTTCTACAGGATATTCGGGATCTGTAGGTGTATTGATTTGCATAGTTACCACTATACTTCTACTCTCAAAAGGCATTAGGTCTTCATAACTCCAAATCAAAATACCGTCTGTTAGAATTTCAGGCTCCACAGAAGCGGAAACAAAATCCATTAAAGTTTCATCATACATAAAGTTCAGCCCGTAATATTCTGAGGCGACTTGATTTCCTTTGTTTCGATAAACGATGTTATAAGTAGCCTCAAATCCCGGACGAGTAGGTATCAGTGGTGTCACTATAATTTCTACATCTTTGTGTTCGCCATTTGGAGTGATACAGAAGTTTAGAACCTCTTCATTATTGTCATTGTCTGCAAAATTCACAGTTGCAGTGGTCGGAGTTATATTAAAATAACTCGGATTTTCTACTTCTACACTAAGTGTATAGTAGCCTTCTTGAGTAAAGAAAATATAGGTTCCGTTTTCTGAAGCGAAAGCGTTATTTTGGTCAACACCATCAGTAATATTTACTTTAATGAACGATTGCGGAACATCATTTGCGTCGCAAATACCGTCATTATTAAAATCAAATAACAATGTTCCTGTGATGGTGTTGTGATCACCTTGAGGATAGAAAGTACAGTAGGAAGATACTACTTGACCTGAAGCACTCCAAAGATTCAAGTTTGGTTCAATAGAAGTGATTTCATCCTCATCAGCACAGATATAGACATTACTTGGCAAGTTGGCCCACATCTCCATCCAAGAACCCGGATCTACAGCCATAGGATTCAGAGTTCCTCCATTATTGATGTTCAAATACATCAAATTCGGATTAAAAATAGCCCATAAAATCTCTAAATTTGGATTATTAGATAGGTCTAACTCGGCCAAGTCGTTCCACATACAACTCAAGTAATTTAGATTTGTATTGTTAGACAAGTCTAATTCGGTTAAGAAATTAGAAGTACAATTCAGATTCGTTAGGTTCACAAACTCCTCAATACCTGTTAAGTCTGCAATGCTAGATTGAGGAAGATGAAGTTGATATACATCGAGAGCTTCACTCACTTGGATTTCTCCATCTCCATTCACATCCACAATCATGTTGACACCTGAAACATTTTTAGCAATACCGTTTGAAGGACTTGCTTGTAATAATTTATCTTTAAAGTTGGTGTCAGGAATATTCACTGTTTGGGCATTGGCTATGCCACAGAATATAAGCGTTAGGTAGATTATCTTTTTCATATTATTTTTTGTTTTGGGGGTTAAACGTAGTTTTAAATTTGGTTTTAACAGGCCGGTTAAGTATTTATTGGTTTTGAATTAGAATTTGTTATAATGCTTTTAGAATTTCAGCAAGTCGTTCTTTTTTTCGTTGCGAAACAGGTAAACGAGTTCCGTCTTCCATCACAATATAACCTCCGTCTTTTTTGATGTATGATTTTAAGAACGAAAGATTAATCAAATGCGATTGATGAATTCGCTCAAAACCATGCTCTGCCAAAAGTTCTTCATATTCCTTTAATGTTTTCGAAATCAACATCGTTCTTTTGTCTTTCAAATAAAACTTAGTGTAATTATCTTCTGATTCACATCGGATGATTTCGTTGACATTAAAAAGGTGAATCCCGTCACTCGAAGAAAGTGCAATTCGTTTAAAATTGTCATTTCTTTTTCTGATGTTTTCCAGCAATAATTCGATATGCCCGAAATTTTCGTTTTTCTGTAACGTTGTTTTAATTTTTTTGACAACATTGTGCAGTTCTTCAGGATCAATAGGTTTCAACAGAAAGTCTAAAGCAGAAAATCGAAAAGCTTTGATAGCATACTGCTCGTGAGCTGTAATAAATACTACCTGAAAGCCTATTTTTCCTTCTGCCTCTGTGATTTTCTCCAGAATATCAAAACCGGTTCCGTCATTGAGTTGAATGTCTAAAAACACCACCTGAGGCTTTTTCAGACTAATTTCCGAAATCGCATCATTTACGTTTTCGGCCTCACCTCCAATATGAATTTCAGGAGCATATCTACCCAAAAGGATTTTCAATCCGCTCCTTAAATTGCTATCGTCATCTATTAATATTGCTGTTGTCATCATTCTCTGTGTCTTTTTTAAGCATCCTGAACCGGAAGTACGACTACGACTTCTGTTCCTGATAATGTTTCTTCTATAGTGAAATAAGCTTTTTTGCCTGTTGTTTTTTCAATCATTTTCAATCGTTTTCTAGTGATATCCAAAGCCATAGATTGATGTACGAAAACTGATTTTTCTTTTCGCTCTTGCGAAGTCTTGAAGCCAATTCCGTTGTCTTTTACCGTACAAACCAAATTGTCTTCAGACAAGGCAAAGTCAATTGTGATAAGACCTTGAGCCTTTTTCGGAACGATTCCGTGTATGATAGCATTCTCCACAAAAGGCTGAATCAAAAGCGGAGGTAAAGCCATATCATCTTCAATGTTTTTGTCTTTGGTAATAGTAAAATCAAAAATTCCGTTGAATCGAAGTTGCTCCAACTCTAAATAATTTTGCAGACCTTCTATCTCTTTATCTACCGGAATTAGCGATTCTTTGGAATATTCCAAGGTGAGTCGCATCAATTTTGAGAATTTAGACAGATATTTCAAAGCTTCGTCATTGCCGTTTTGAATGATAAAACTCGAAATAGAACCCAAACAGTTGAATACAAAATGTGGATTCATCTGTAAGTGCAAGGCTTTTTGCTCATATTCAGCCAGATTTTTCTCTAAAGTAAGCGTTTTTTTGATGTGATTTCTGTTGTAAATCAAGAATATAACAATCAAAACGAGTATGATGAATACCGACCCAAAAAGCAATATTAAACGGTCTCGTTTTGCTTTTTCTTGTAAAAGAGCTTCTTGTTTTTTATGGAGTTCATGCTGTTTTTCGAACTCAAAATCCATCTCGGTTTGAATTGATTTTCTAATGTTTTGAAGGCTTACCAAACTGTCTTTCAGTAGGCTATAATTTTTCCCAAAGAGTAGTGCTTGCTTAAAATCTCCGGTTTGCTCATAAATATCTTGAAGCAGTTTCTCTGTCATTACTTGCATTTCCAGAGTCAAGATTTCTTGAGCCAGAAGTTTTGCTTTTTGGGTAAATTCGATAGCTTTTTGATAATTTTTTTGTTCGAAATATAAACTTCCTAAATGAAAATAAGTATCTGAAATTCCGAATTTATCGTTTATAGCTCCAAAATTTTCAATAGCTTTATTCCAATATTCTAAAGATTTTTCCGGATTTTTCGTTGTGTGATAATACAAACCTAGGTTGTTGTATAGTTCCCCTAAACCTCTATAATTTACAGTTTTTTCGAATTTTTTTTCTGCTAGAAGGTAATTTTCTAAGGCTTGTTCTAGTTTGTTTTGAGCCAAATAACTGTTTCCGATATTGGTCGTTGTTATTCCGATATTTGGGTCTTGTAGGCTGTCTTGAAGTTTTTGAGCTTTCAGGAAATAATCTAGTGCTTTTTCGTTTTCCTTTTGAGATTTATAAACAATCCCGATGTTGTTGTAAACCCTTGCCAGTCTGATGAAATCTTTTTCACTTTCGTAGATTTTTAAGGCTTTTAAGTGATGACTTAAGGCTTTGTTGTAGCTACTTTGCTCTGAAAAAACTATCCCGATACTACCATAAACTCGAGCTAGGTCTGGGGCATATTTTTCGTCTTTGAGGTCTTCCAGAATAAATTGGGCTTGAGTGAAATGCTCTAATGCTTTCGGATAATTTCCGGAAATAATTCCGTGATTTCCGAGGTTGATATGAGCAATCGCTTCTTCGTTTTTTACTCCTGCTTCTTTCGACACACTTAAAGCTTGTTGAGCATACTGTTCTAGTAATGTAGCATTATGGGTTTTATAGAGATCAGCTATTTTGTTGAGCAAATGAGCTTTCTCTGTGTCGTTCTGGGTTTGTTCTAAAACAGATTTCAAACTATCCATTTCTGTATGCTGAGCAAAACCGGAAACAGATAGCATCCATAAAAGAACAATATATATTTTTTTGATTGTGTTCATGTTTTGTAAAACTTTGAAACAAAAGTACATTATCTGTTTTTATAAAAAATTAAGAAATGAGAATTTGAAGGATTTGAACTAGAATTTGAAGGAATTTAAAAATTGATGTAAAAATTTCTGCTCAACTATTGCAAATATTCAGATTTGTATTACCTTTGCAATCCGATTAGTAACCTATAGGCGAAAATAGCTCAGCTGGTAGAGCGCAACCTTGCCAAGGTTGAGGTCGCGGGTT
>JBEBUB010000083.1:0-9060 GCA_040393445.1 Flavobacterium beibuense | reverse complement strand
CGTGTGGAGCAGCATAATCTGTTCCTTTATGAGCTTTCCAAGTTTTTTGAACCGGGTGGAATCGCTTAGGCGAATAACGAGATGTAATTCGGCTAAACTTAAGTGGAGCTTTCAAGAACATACTTTTTAGTGCTTTGGCTTCTTCGTCAAAATATTCTTCAGAGCCTAAAGAATCTCTCTTGAAAGGGAAAGCATAAACCTTTTTTCCTTTGTGATAAAAGAAAGAAGCTTCCACATTATCAATCCCTACATAAACCGTATCGTTTACATATTTTTCGTTGAAAATCACACCAAAAGCATCTTCTTTTTGGATTCTAAAGAAGTCAACACTCCATCTATAAATTTGATCTAAGTGACTTGTGAGGGATGCACTTACTCCGTTTTTATCTAGAGTTTGAGAAAGTGAACCTTCAATATTGGCAGTAATGATTCTACGTTTTACAGTAACCGGGTGTTGTTTGTTATGAGCTTTTATACCATTTCTCAGATCAATCACACTATAATTAATCATATCTGATTCATAGACAATAGCTTGCAACTGATGTGGAGCATCTTTACTCTTTAACATCACAAACGGCTTTCCAACTCTGATATTTTTCAAGTTGATAGAATCTTTGATACCTTCCACAATATTGTGAACTTCTGTAGCAGACAAACCTTGCTCACCAAGAATTTTCCCGAAAGTATCCCCCGGGTCTATCGTATCATAAATTACTTGATAATCTTCAAGAACAAAACCGAAACGTTCTACTTTTGGTTTCTCTACAATTTGCTCTTGTTCAATGTTGTCGCCTTGTTTGTTAGTACATGAAATTAAAAATCCTGCTAATAAAATACTATAAATTAAATGCTTCAAAACAATTTATTTTGGTGTTATACATTTTTTCCCCAATTCTCTATTTCGTCAGGGCTCCAAAGTTCAGGAAAAAATATTCTTTTTTGGTACATTGGGTGCATATATTTTTTCCAATCGCTTCCTCCGGTCGCTTCTTGAGGTCCGGTTACAGATTCGATATATTTTTTGGCAGTGTTGTAATGCCCCATTACCCAAATAATATTCACCGTATAATCATAGTGTCGCATTGCTTTTACGAGTGCCTCATTTTTCTGATCGGCTTCAGGAAGTTGTTTGAATTTTCTCCAGAGATTTGAAGTGTTGTATTTCTCCATATACTCCAAAAACTCTTTTTTGTATTTCTTCTCGAATTGTTCGATTAAGTAAGATTTTTTACCGGTTGTATAGTCTTTTCCGGCTGCTTGCCAATACAAATGCTCAAAGGCATGCTCATAAGGTGTATTTCTATCAATAGTAGCTCTAAAACGATTATCAATAAGGTTAATCAAATCTGTCGAACAAAATTCGATTAAGCGATATTGAGCACTCTGGAAACCACTAGCAGGTGTAAGAGTATTACGGAACTTCATATACTGCTCATTCTCCATTCCGTCTTTCATAATAGTGAATGAAGTAGTCAGCATATCAAAATAACGACTGATTCGCATTAGTTTATCAGTAAACATTTCGGTCGAAGGTTTAGGGACATCACAAATCTGATGCATTTCCCACAATATCATCTTAAAAAGTAATTCATTCACCTGATGATACATAATAAAAACCATTTCATCAGGCAAAGTGGTTCTTTGAGTTTGTAAACTCAGAAGGGCATCGGTTTGGATATAATCCCAATAAGTAATAGGTTTTGCCCAAAGCAAGCCTTCTAGATGAGTCGAGGTGTTTTGCCCTATGGCTTCAAACTTTTGATTGAGTTGCTCTAGCTGATTGGCAATTTTTGTGGTGTCCATAATTAGTTATTTCTTTTGTATGTTGAGCGGATATTTTAATCCTTTATATTCGGTTAAATCAGCATTTATCGAACCTACAGCGATGTCTGCTTTGATGCGCAAAGGCACTTTATTTTTGTCATCAGACACCCAAACCGTAAGACTCTCTTCTTCTTTAAATACACGTCCAGCCTGCACCATCGGTCTGAAAATCATAGCCGGAACTTGGCCAAACTTTGTTTTCACAACTTCTCTGCCGACGAATTTAAGTTTAAATTTTATGATTTCATCATCAAAAAACATATCAACTTCAACAGCTTGTCCTTCTCTGAGCCTATCAATATCTTTGTGATTTCTGAAATAATAAAACATTGAAACCACATCCTGAACATTCACAGGAACGTCGATTACTTCATCTTTATTACGAAGTAAATCTCTTAAAAAAACTGTTTTACTATTGTGATTAAAATAGGCTCTTTGGTTTTTTTTATAATTCCCTTCGCTAATGTTTCTCACAGCCATGTATGGTTTTCCGGTTTCTTTATCAAAATAGCTTTGATAATGGTCTTCTACTTTAAAAAAAGCCTTTGATAATCCGCTATTTGCACCATAACCTTTGGCATAATAAACCGATTTGTTGTTATAAGTAGCTTCTGTGAGCTCCATCGTAGCATAACCTGCTGTTAAAAAACGGCTATAGCTGAGTTTAAATTTAAAAAATTCACCTGTCTTATATGGCGTTTCTGTTTTTGCTACAGGAGGTTCCTGAGTAAAGGCAGATAAAAACAAAACGACTGTCATTAATAATACATTCTTCATAATTTCTCCTTTTCTAAAAAAGTATGCAATTAACGTTCCAAAACCTCTCCCATCAGTATTCCCGAGACATTCCAAGCACTGAAACTTCCTCCTTCTGGTGCTCCTTGAGGAATTTTTAGCTGAATAGTATGTGTTCCTTTTTGAAGGTCTCCTAAATCAATCATAATCGGGTTTGTAAGTGTTCCCGGGCACCAATTCGAACGGGAATAATCAGAAGACGAAAGCCCGTTATTAAAGTTTCCTGAAGCTGGGTTAAACAAACGATAAGAACCGCAATCTTGTCTCCAAGGCACAAACGAGAAAACTTCTTTTCCGTTTAGAACAATAGTATTTTTTTTCGGAAGAAACTCATCGCCTCCGCCCCAACCTCCGTGACCTGTGGTGATGTAGCGAAGTTGGGCATTTTTTATCTCACTTTCTAACGTAAAAGCAACTTCTAAACCTTTTTCGGAATCAAACATCGTGGCATATTCCTGACCTGCCATTTCCATTACGTTGGTCGTATTGAAAAGTGGGATGAAAACCTTTTTTTTC
The DNA here is from genome assembly GCA_040393445.1 of Flavobacterium beibuense. Lineage (GTDB taxonomy): Bacteria > Bacteroidota > Bacteroidia > Flavobacteriales > Flavobacteriaceae > Flavobacterium > Flavobacterium beibuense_B. Next base: position 5,925 of record JBEBUB010000083.1, on the reverse strand, counting down.
TGAGCTTGATTTTCATCATTATGAATGGTAATATTCAGGCTCACTTTATGTCCGCCTTTGTCATAATTCCCGATAAATGTTCCGATATAGACTTCTTTACCTGAAAGAATAGGTTGCAATTCCGAAATGTCTTGCCTATAGGTTACCTTATCGTGCCAATCTTTGTCTTTTAGCTGAATATGGTTGTAGTGATGAATCCCGAATGGCGTGAAAAATCGCATCACTTCAATAATAGGTGTGTAATCTTCGGTTTTAACCACACCTTGATATTTTTTAGAATTTCCGTTGGAGTAAACGGGTAATTCTTGAATTCCTTTTTCTAGTGCATCCAAAAATGTAATTTTGCTATCGGTCGGGATAATGAAAACAGAACCTGTACGGTCATAGGCATCTCCGTTAGATTGTGTGGTTAAATCCATAAAAATTTGACTTCCAAACGGAATTTCCTGAAAAATAATCTTTCGTAAAGCAATCGTTCCGTTAGCAAATCTCAGTATGGAATCATTGGATTTCGACGCCTCCGAAAAGTTGATAATTTCATCTTCAAAAACCGGAAGGATCGTGAAGCGGCTCTTCCACAACAAATCTCTGTAAGTTAAGTTATCGACTTTTTGAGATTGTGTAAGATTAGGTGTAACCTCAACTTTTTTTGGAGTTTCGATTTTTTTGGCTTGAATAACAAAATTCCCGTTTCGGTTGTATTCTAAAACTAATCCAAGGTTTTGACCCAGAGAAACAGGCGAACCCTTCACTCCCAATTGCTCGGTGTACCAAAGGTCTATCGTATTGGAATTGATAATCGTTCGAGCTTTTTTACAAACATAACCTAAGATGTTTTTTTGTTCTTCAAAAAACTCAAATTGTTGTTTCTCTAAACTCAAAGAATCTATCAGATAGAAGCTCTGCGAATCTTTGGCGAAAGCCTGTTGCAGAAAATTTTTAGGATTAGTCCTATCAATAAAAGTTTCCTCATACGGAAAACTCTTGGTTTTGTTTAAGATTTGCTCTGAAGTGGTTCTAGTGGCATTAGCATTGGTGAGCACTATAATAAAATCCTGATTTTCTATCAGTTTCTCATTATAGCTCTGTTCGTAGGTGATTTTGTAGTTCTTTTGTGCCTGAACCAAACCTACCCAAAAAATCAAAACCAAGGTCAGAGCAATTCTCATTTGTTTTTATTTAGAAAGGCAAATCGTCATGTTCGCTTTCGTTTATGTTTTGAGCAGGTTCAAAAGCATCTGTTGGAGCTGCTGATGGCGGAGCAGGAATGTGTTGTGAAGGTGATTCTACAACTAATTTTTCAATCTTCCAACCTTGAATTGTGTTGAAATAAACAGTTTCTCCTTGTGGGTTTACCCACTCTCTACCTTTTAGGTTAATCGAAACCTTTACATTATCTCCGGGTTTAAAGCTATCTAAAAGACTGGTTTTATCTTGTACGAACTGTATCGATATATGTTGCGGATACTGCTCTTCGGTAGTAACCACTATGTCTCTTTTTTTAAATCCGTTTGACCCTACTTCTTTGGTTGTGTCAACCATTCTTACTTTTCCTACTACTTCCATAATATTGTTATTTTATTTATTGCTAAGGTTCTACAAAACCTATTATTCTAATTATTTCTGACTTGCTAAAAGCAACACCCAAGCCTCTATTACTTCTTCTTTGTTCAAATATTCTTTTGCCTTTTGATATACTTTTTCGATATCGTCTGCACTCAAAATTGCCTTTACCTCAAAAGATTCGTTGACAAAAGTAGTAATTTCCTCTTTGGTAGGCAAGGCTTCAATATTGCCCAACATTCCTAAATCATTTCCTGAGAAAAAGCCACTTTCTTTGATAAAATCCGGAATATTATCTACACCAATTCCTAGAGTTACAAGTGGTTTTGGCACTTCGAACATTCCCATATTAGCTCTGGAATACCAATTGCCTCCCATACGAGAAACCAAATCAATTTTATGTTGATCGATGCTTCCGTTTTCGTCTAAAACATCTTCGTTGATATGGATTTTCACCACTTCACAAATCACCAAATTTCCGGCTCCACCGCCGTCTCCTAAATGGATAATATCGTTTACTTTACATTCGAACTGAACCGGAGATTCCGCTACTCTAAAAGGCTTAACCACATCAGATTCAACAGGAGTTAATCCTGATTTTACAAACTCGTTTACTCCGTCTGCATACTCTGTACTGGCAAGTGATACTTGTTGTACGATATCATAATTCACCACACTAATCACCACTTCTCGAGTATCTTGAACGTTGATTAACGTGTGTTTTATGGTGTTGTTACGAACTCTTCTGGCTGGTGAAAAAATCAAAATCGGAGGATTCGAGCTGAATACATTAAAAAAACTGAAAGGCGATAAATTCGGATTGCCATTTTGGTCTAAAGTACTGGCTAAAGCAATCGGTCTTGGCGCTACGGCTCCTTGTAAATAACCTTGTAATTTAACGGGATTTACCTCCTTAGGGTCAATAGAAATCATATTTTTTCGGTTTGAAGCAAAAGTAATGATTTTTACGGAAAAAGCCTTTTCTTGAACTCTTTAAAAAATATTTTTCGCCTGTTTGGTCAGTAAATTATCGGGAAGTTTTTATATCTATGAGTTTAAACGTATTTTTGTTGTTTTATTTGAAAAAAGTAACCATAGCGGTAAACCGACAAGAATAATGAACAGAATTACACAACTTTTCAACATAAAATATCCGATTATTCAAGGTGGAATGATTTGGAATTCGGGCTATAAATTGGCTAGTGCTGTTAGTAATGCAGGCGGATTAGGACTTATCGGAGCAGGCTCTATGTATCCGGATGTGCTTCGAGAACACATTCAAAAATGCAAAAAAGCGACCGACAAGCCTTTCGGAGTAAACGTTCCGATGTTGTATCCGAACATTGAAGAAATCATGAATATTTTGGTGGAAGAAGGCGTGAAAATCGTTTTCACTTCTGCCGGAAATCCAAAAACGTGGACTTCATTCTTAAAACAACACGGAATTACAGTGGTTCATGTTGTGAGTAGCTCAAAATTCGCCCTAAAAGCTCAAGAAGCAGGTGTTGATGCTGTGGTAGCAGAAGGTTTTGAAGCTGGAGGCCATAACGGACGTGAAGAAACCACTACCCTTACGCTTATCCCAATGGTAAAACGTGAAATTTCTATCCCACTTATTGCAGCCGGAGGAATTGCTACAGGAAAAGGAATGTTGGCGGCTATGGTTTTAGGAGCTGATGGCATACAGATGGGAAGTCGTTTTGCTGCTTCGATAGAATCATCGGCACATGAGAATTTCAAACAAACTATAGTGAACACCAAAGAAGGTGACACTTTACTTACGTTAAAAGAATTAGCTCCTGTTCGTCTTATCAAAAATAAATTTTTCAACGATTTGATGGAGTTGTATTCAAAATGCCCAACTCCAGAAGATTTGAAAAACCTTTTGGGTAGAGCCAGAGCCAAAAAAGGAATGTTTGAAGGCGACTTAGAAGAAGGCGAACTCGAAATCGGACAAATTGCAGGACTCATTGACAGCATCAAACCTGTAAAAGAAATTATTGAAGAAATAATCGCTGAGTTTGAACAGGCCAAAAACAACCTTAATAATTATGAATTTTAATTCGTAATTCATAATTTCAACAAGAATGAACTATAAACAATCACTCGATAATCCTATTTTCAAGACCATTTCTGAGGCAGCTCAAAGTCTCGGATTGGACAGTTATGTTATTGGAGGATTTGTACGTGATTTGATTCTAGGAAGAAATCACAAAAAAGATATAGATATTGTGGCTGTTGGCAGTGGCATTGCTTTGGCAGAAAAAGTTTCGGAATTGTTGCCTAACAAACCTAAAGTTCAGGTTTTCAAAAATTACGGAACTGCCATGCTTCGCTATAAAGACATTGATATTGAATTTGTAGGAGCTCGAAAAGAATCTTACAACTTTGACAGTCGCAAACCGCTTGTAGAAAACGGAACCTTAGAAGACGATCAAAACCGAAGAGACTTTACCATCAATGCCTTAGCACTTTCGCTTAATCAAGAAAATTTCGGAGATTTATTAGATCCTTTCAACGGATTGGAAGATTTGAAAAACAAAATCATCCGAACTCCGCTGGATGCTGATATTACGTATTCTGATGACCCTTTACGAATGATGAGAGCCATCAGATTTGCATCTCAACTTCATTTCGAAATCGAGGAAAAATCGTTGGATGCCATTTCTCGAAACAAAGACCGCATCAACATCATTTCGGGAGAGCGAATCGTTGAAGAACTCAACAAAATTTTGCTTAGCGAAAAGCCTTCAATCGGATTTTTATTATTGTATAAAACCGGGCTTTTAGACATCATTCTACCGGAACTTATTGCCTTGAATAGCGTAGAAGAAGTCGAAGGTCATACGCATAAAAACAATTTTTATCATACGCTTGAGGTGGTAGATAACATTGCTCCTCACACCGACAATGTATGGCTCAGATGGGCTGCTCTTTTGCACGACATCGGGAAAGCACCCACTAAAAAATTCAACAAAAAACAAGGTTGGACATTCCACGGACATGAGTTTTTGGGCAGCAAAATGGTGAAAAAAATCTTCGTTCGCCTACACATGCCACTGAATCAGAAAATGAAATATGTGGCAAAACTAGTTATGATGAGTTCCAGACCGATTGTGATTGCGGAAGAAACCGTAACCGATTCGGCTGTGAGACGATTAGTTTTTGATGCCGGTGAAGATATCGAAGACTTAATGACCTTATGTGAAGCGGATATTACTACAAAAAATCCGAAAAAGTTTCAGAAATACCACAACAACTTCAAAATCGTACGCCAAAAAATTGTGGAAGTAGAAGAGAAAGACCGCATCCGAAACTTCCAACCTCCGATTTCGGGAGAAGAAATTATGAAAATTTTCAACCTGCCTCCTTCACGAGAAATCGGAATCTTGAAAGAAGCCGTAAAAGAAGCTATACTAGAAGGTGAAATCCCGAATGAATATCAAGCGGCTTATGATTTCGTGTTGAAAAGAGCTAAAAAATTAGGTTTGACAAAGCCCTAATTTTTCTTCATTTTTTTTTAGAAAATCATTTTCAGAAAAAAATATTCATATATTTGTTTTTATTAATCGACTCGTTTACAAAAAATTAGAACAAAAGTAACTGAAGCTTTTAGTATGCTTTGAGGCTTTATCCTCAGAAAAACCCAACCAAAACAAACTATATGAAAACAAAATTATTCCTGATGTGCATGGCTCTTTTGCCATCGTATCTCTTTTCACAACATTTCGAACTCATAGAGTCTTCGGATAGAAAAATTTCTTTTTCTCATACCCTAGAACCATTCCGAGAGGCAAAAGTAACTATCAACAACTCCGAATACCAAGATTTTGGTTCGGTTTCAAAAGTTGTTTTAGCTCATGTGGGCGAACCTGCTTTGCCTTATTATGCTAAAGCAGTTTTACTTCCGAATACAGGTGCTGCGAATATGGCTGTGGAGCATGATGGTTTTTATGAAATCCAAAATATCGAAGTAGCTCCATCAAAAGGAAGCCTAACCCGAAATATCGACCCGAAAGACGTTCCTTACAGATTCGGAGACGTTTATAGTCAAGATGCTTTTTATCCGGGTGAATTGGCGATTATGAATGAGCCTTTTGTCTTGAGAAAAACTCGTGGAGCGGGAATTTCGCTTTTCCCTTATCAATACAATCCGGTTACTAAAACACTTCGTGTGTATCAAAACCTGAGAGTTACGGTTACTTTGGACGATTCACAAACCGGAATCAACGAAATTTCTCCGAAAGGATTACCTCTGCATGAAGATGCTTTTGCTTCGATTTATGCCAAAACATTCTTGAATCCTCCTCCATTACAACAAGCTAACTATAATGTAGTGCCTGAAAACGGAGAATTACTTAT
>JBEBUB010000082.1:0-9065 GCA_040393445.1 Flavobacterium beibuense | reverse complement strand
TATTCGAATAACGAAAAAGAAACTTTAGGCGGACTGTTTTATAATGCTCAAATCGGAATGCTAACCTCATACAACAACTCTTATACCGCTAGAGAAGTAATGCAAACCTGGGTATTATTCGGAGATCCAACAGTAACATATCGTTATAGAGAATCTCAAAATGTTATTGCTACTCACCCTGCTACCGGAGCTGAAAACATGACTTCTTTCACTATCGAATGTGAGACAGACGGAGTGCTATTTGTAATCTCACAAGACGGAGTTATCTTAGGAACTGCGGTTTCTTCGGGTGGCGTAGCAACAATATTAGGAATTGTTTTGATTTCTGATTCTGATTTGACGGTTGTTGGAACCAAACAAAACTACATTCCGTATGAAGGAACAGTAGCCCTTTCAGGATTAAGCAACGAAGAGTTGAATTGGAATAATATTAAAGTATATCCGAATCCGGCTCAGGATTTTCTACATATCGATTGGGCGGGTCAAAACATGACTTCTATCGAGCTTATCGATATTTCAGGAAAAGTAGTATTGACGGTGAAACCAGCAAACCAAAGCAATCACACTATCAATACTTCTGCTGTTGCAGATGGTTTCTATTTGCTAAAACTAGCCAACGAAACTTCACAAGACATTCGCAAGATTGTTATTAAATAGTTAGCAGTTTTCAGTCGCAGTATTCAGTATCATACTGCGACTGAAAACTAATTTATCCCAGCCAACCTTCTCTATCGAGACTTCTATATTGAATAGCCTCAGAAATGTGGTAAGATTGTATGTTTTCCTGACCTTCTAAATCAGCAATGGTTCGGGCAACTTTCAGGATTCTATCATAGGCTCTTGCGGAAAGACCTAGGCGTTCCATAGCAGTTTTCAAAAGATTTTTAGACACTTCGTCTAACACACAGTATTCCCTAATTTGTTTGGTATTCATCTGAGCATTGTAGTGAACTTTCTCCAGATGTTCAAATCGTTTGGTTTGAATTTCTCTAGCTTTAATCACTCTTTTTCTGATTTCGCTACTACTTTCTGGTTTGTGATTTTCTGATAATTTCTCAAAAGGAACCGGAGTCACTTCAATATGAATGTCGATTCTATCTAAAAGCGGACCTGAGATTTTGCCCATATAACGCTGCATTTCTGAGGCTGAAGAAGTAGCAGGAGAATTTCCATCATTGAAATATCCACTCGGACTCGGGTTCATACTGGCAACTAACATAAACGAAGCAGGATAAGTTACTGTAAATTTAGCTCTGGCAATCGTCACTTCACGATCTTCCAAAGGCTGTCGCATTACCTCGAGTACAGTTCGTTTAAATTCGGGTAATTCATCTAAGAATAAAACTCCGTTGTGAGCCATAGAAATTTCACCAGGTTGCGGAAAACTACCACCTCCGACCAAAGCTACATCAGAAATAGTATGATGCGGATTTCGAAAAGGGCGTTGATTCATTAACCCGACATCTTTAACTTTTCCTGCTACGCTATGAATTTTTGTGGTTTCGAGTGCTTCTTGAAGGGTCATCGGAGGCAAAATTCCCGGTAAACGCTTTGCCAACATGGTTTTTCCGGCTCCGGGTGGGCCAATCAAAATAATATTATGACCTCCGGCTGCTGCAATCTCCATACAGCGTTTGATACTTTCTTGACCTTTTACATCAGAAAAATCAAATTCAGGAAAATCAAGCGTTTTGTAGAATTCTTCACGAGTATTGACAACTGTTGGTTCTAATGTTGATTTCCCTTCGAAAAAATCAATCACATCACGGATATTCTCTACTCCATAGACATCTAGGTTATTAACCACAGCTGCTTCTTTGGCATTTTGAATAGGCAAAATAAACCCTTTGAAACCTTCTTCTCTAGCTTTGATGGCTATGGGCAAAACACCTCTAATTGGCTGGAGGCTTCCGTCGAGAGACAATTCACCCATGATGATATATTCACCCACATTATCAGCCTTGATTTGAGAAGACGAAATCAAAATTCCGATAGCGAATGTAAGGTCATAAGCAGAGCCTTCTTTTCGCATATCAGCCGGAGCCATATTGATGGTGATTTTTTTAACAGGAAGATTGTGTCCGATGTTTTTCAAAGCTGCCGCAATGCGATAACTACTTTCTTTAACAGCATTATCGGGCAAACCAACCAAATGATAACCCACGCCTTTGTCAATATTAACTTCGACAGTAATAGTAGTAGCTTCTACTCCAAAAACAGCACTTCCGTAAACTTTTGTAAGCATATCCCGAGCTATTTGAATTAACCCAAAGATATAAAAATCAAGTCTATAATACGTTTTATAGAAATAAAAAAGCAGAATTTTAATTAAACTCTGCTTGTATTCTAAAATTATTTAGATTAAAACTTATTCGTGATTACTTGCTTTAAGTACATATTCTCTGATTTTATACAACAGAATTAACTGTAAAACCATCACCGGAAGCCACATAAATAAAACCATAAATATGAGAATCACTGTTATCATCATAGCATAAAGTATAATGGTAAAAATCCCTATTATTGTGGCATATTGACCGATATGTTTGTTGAGTTTTAAAATTCCGATTCCGAATGGAATTCCAACACAACCATAAAAAATCATTGAGATAATTCCGAAATACAAACCAGCAGAATCTGATGCGTCATACAAAAAAGCTCCCGAAATACTGAAATTGGTGATTTCGACTACCATAAAGAGAATAGAAGAAACGGTGAGCAAGGAATTTTTGAGTGCTTTTCCTGCTGCAAAAAAGCCAAAATAGAAAAAGAAAGCACAAATAGCACAAACAAATTGAAGCGTTGCATACAAATCCTCTGAAAGCTGAAAACCAAAACCTTCTTTTGATTCTAATTTAGGTTCTAGCTCCATCATTATCTCGACAAAAACGTTCAAGGAAATAGCAATTACAAAAACAATCCCTATCCAAAAAGCCAAGTTCATTATTTTTGAAAAATGTTTAGGAGGCTGAATAGCATTTTTTTCGTGCCAATCAAACTCTTGTTTCATTTGATTCAAATCATAACCCAACGCTTCTAAAATAAGCTTTAAAGTATAACTTCTCGGGCTTACCTCACCTGCTTCGATACGTTGAATGGTTCTCACATTGATATTACATCTTTCAACTAAATCTTCTTGAGTTAATCCTTTTTGTTTTCGTAAATCGGAAATTTTCTTTCCTAGTTCTGGTTGCTTCATAACTTTGGTTTTAAATTTTCGGCAATACTACAACAGGCGGATTTTCAGTACAATTATTTCGATGTAATTATACCCGACATTTACCCGACATTAATATAAACATATAAATATCAGCAAATTAAAATCATTCTTTCACCAAACTCAAAACCTCCAACGCTCTTTTGATGGTCTTGACATTTTCGAATGAAAGCAATAATCGAAGTCCGTTTCGGGTTTCTTTTTCTTTCATTTTGCAGAGCGATGGGTTTTGTTGTACGAACGAAAGCACCTTTCTGAATTTGCCAGATTGATAATATGTCGATTGTTGGTCGGCTATAAAATAAGCGACCATTTTGTTTTGTTTCAGGATAATTTTTTCGATTCCGAATTCTGTAGCAATCCATTTGATTCGAAGGCTATCGAGTAGTGCTTTTGCTTGTCTTGGCAAAGGCCCGAATCTATCAATAAGTCGTTGTTCGTATTGTTGCAAGGCTTCTTCGGTCTTGAGTTCCGAGAGTTCGTTATATAAACTCAAACGTTCCGAAACCTGATTGATGTATTCGTCTGGGAACAGCAATTCCAAATCGGTATCAATCGAGAATTCTTTGACAAAATTCTTGTTTTCGACCGTATTTTCGTTTTCGTATAAGTCTTTAAATTCGTTTTCTTTGAGCTCTTCGATGGCTTCGTTCATAATTTTTTGATAGGTTTCAAAACCGATTTCGTTGATGAAACCACTTTGTTCAGCTCCTAACAAATCTCCAGCACCTCTAATCTCCAGATCTTTCATCGCAATGTTGAATCCGCTACCCAGTTCCGAAAAACGAACCAATGCATCCAAACGTTTTCTGGCTTCTTCGGTTAAGGTAGAAAAAGAAGGCGTGATGAAATAACAAAATGCTTTTTTGTTGCTTCGACCCACACGACCTCGCATCTGATGCAAATCTGAAAGTCCGAAATTGTTGGCATTATTGATGAAAATCGTATTGGCATTCGGAACGTCTAACCCGCTTTCGATAATGGTTGTCGAAACCAAAACATCGAATTCACCTTCCATAAAGCCAAGCATTAATTCTTCGAGTTTCTTACCATCCATTTGTCCGTGACCTACAGCAATTTTAGCATCAGGAACCAGACGTTGAATCATTCCGGCTACTTCTTTGATGTTTTCGATTCGGTTATGGATGAAAAATACTTGACCTCCTCGTTGAATTTCGTAAGCAACCGCATCTCTGATTACTTCTTCGCTAAACGAAATAAGTTGTGTTTCAATCGGATAACGATTAGGTGGAGGAGTCGTAATTACTGACAAATCTCGAGCTGCCATAAGTGAAAACTGCAATGTTCTCGGAATAGGCGTAGCGGTCAAAGTCAAGGTATCGATGTTGTTCGTAATAGTTTTGAGTTTGTCTTTTACGTTTACTCCGAATTTTTGCTCTTCATCTACAATCAAAAGCCCTAAATCTTTAAATTTCACATCTTTACTCACCAATTGATGGGTTCCGATAAGGATATCTACTTTTCCTTCTTCAAGAGCTTTCAACGTTTCGGCTTTTTGTTTTGCTGTTTTGAATCGGTTGAGATAATCAACTCTCACAGGCATTTCTTTTAACCTTTCGGAAAAAGTTTTGTGATGCTGAAAAGCCAAAACCGTAGTCGGAACCAGGACTGCTACTTGTTTTCCGTTGTCAACGGCTTTAAAAGCGGCTCGAATGGCAACTTCGGTTTTTCCGAAACCAACATCTCCACAAACGAGTCGGTCCATCGGTCTGTCAAGCTCCATATCAGCTTTTACGTCTTGAGTGGCTTTGGATTGGTCGGGAGTGTCTTCGTAAATAAACGAACTCTCTAATTCGTATTGCAAATAACTGTCTGGGGCAAAAGCAAAGCCTTTTTCGGTTCTGCGCTTAGCATACAACTGAATCAAATTAAAAGCAATGTGCTTTACTCTAGCTTTGGTTTTCTGCTTCAAAGCCTTCCAAGCACCAGAACCTACTTTGTAAATTTTTGGTGGCGTTCCGTCTTTTCCGTTGAATTTCGCAATTTTATGAAGCGAATGGATGCTCACATAGACAATATCATTCTCTGCATACACCAATTTTATGGCTTCTTGCGTTTTGCCTTCGACTTGAATCTTTTGCAAACCTCCGAATTTCCCGATTCCGTGGTCGATATGCGTGACGTAATCTCCGACAGTGAGTGAATTTAATTCCTTTAACGTAATGGTTTGTTTTTTGGAATAACCATCTTTGATTTTAAACTTGTGATATCGTTCAAAAATCTGATGATCTGTGTAGCAAACTATTTTTAAATCATTGTCAATAAAACCTTGGAAAAGTGGAAAAACAAATGATTTATAACTCTTCCAATCCTCGTTGTCTTCACCCGAAATCGACTGAAAAATATCATCAAAACGTTTGCTTTGTGCTTCACTTGAACTGAATAAAAAGTTTTGATATCCTAACTTTTGATTTTCAATTAAATTATCTCGCAACAAATCAAACTGTTTGTTGAATGACGGTTGCGGTTTGGTATTGAATTGAAATTCTGCTTTGATGTCAAAAACAGGTTTTCCGGAAAGTTCCACGTATGTAAAAAGCTCTGCTTTATCTAAAAACGCTGATTTTGAAAGGAATAATTCATCAGGAGATTGATGTTTGATATCAGATGAAAATCCTGCAAATGTTTCTTTAGCTTTTTCGAATATTTTATCTAACTGATGAGTGAGTAATTCGGTATTTTCGGCAAAAATGATTGTTTTATCAGAAATGTATTCCAAAAAACTCTCTCGTTTTTCTTCTGAAAATTTGTTTTCGATATTCGGAATAATCGTAATCTTTTTCTGAGGTTCGATAGAAAGCTGGGTTTCTACATCAAAACTTCTGATTGAATCGACTTCGTTTCCGAAAAATTCAATTCGATACGGATTGTCATTCGAAAACGAAAACACATCGATAATTCCTCCTCTTACCGAAAATTCTCCTGGTTCAGAAACAAAATCTACTCTTTTGAAGTTGTATTCAAACAAGGTTTCGTTGATAAAATCAATCGAAAGCAAATCTCCGACAGCCATTTTTAGTGTATTTCTGTCTAACTGGTTTCTGGTAACAACCTTTTCGAAAAGTGCCTCCGGATAAGTAACAATAATACAAGGTTTTTTTCGAGAATTGATTCGGTTGAGCACCTCTGCTCTTAAAAGTACGTTTGCATTATCGACATCTTCGATTTGGTAAGGTCTTCTGTGAGAACTCGGAAAAAACAAAACGTCTTTCTGCCCGACTAATCCTTCTAAATCATTAAGGTAATAAGCGGCTTCTTCTTTATCTTGAAAAATCAGCAAAAACGGATTCTCACTTTTCTCGAATAAAGCTTGAACCACAAACGAAGTCGAAGAGCCTACAAGCCCTTTGATACTGATTTTATTAGCCTTATTGGAAATTGCCTGTGAAATCTCATTGATTTTAGGCGTGTTAGAATATTTATCGGATATGATAGTATGACTCATTTTGCAAAGATAATAAGAGAAAAGTAGATAGAGAAAAGAATAAAAACTATAATTCCAGTCGTTTTATGACCTATTCTCTCATTATGTTTATATTTGTTAGCTTTGACACAAAAACCAACTTTTAAAAACCAACTCGATGAAACTAAAACAATTATTTCTTGCCTTTTTTACTGTGGGGGGCTTACTCACTAATGCTCAAACTTCTGACCCTGCTATTTTAGAAAAACATGTTACTTATTTGGCCTCTGAAGAACTGGAAGGAAGAGGATCAGGAACATGCGGAAAAGATTTGGCTACAACTTATATTCAAGGACAATTTTCCGAAGCTGGATTACAACCGTTTCAAGGTGATTTTTTACAGAAGTTTTGTCTCGAAGTTGGTATGATTAGAGTTAATGCTACTAATGTAATTGGGATAGTAGAAGGAACCGATGCTACTCTCAAAAATGAATATGTCGTTATAGGAGCACATTATGATCATCTGGGTTATACAACGAATAAAAAGGACGAAAAAATATTTTATCCTGGAGCTGATGATAATGCCTCCGGAGTAGCTGCGATTATCGAGCTGGCAAAACATTTTGCCAAAGCCGAAAACAAGCCAAAAAGAAGTTTGCTTTTTATTGCATTCGATGCAGAAGAAATCGGGCTTAGAGGTTCGAATCATTTCGTAAAAACATTAGATCAAAACATGCTAAATAACATAAAAGCTATGTTTAGCTTTGATATGGTTGGAATGCTGAGTGCTAACAAAGGATTAAATCTGAAAGGAATTGCTACTATCACAAACGGTAAGGAAATTGCCCAAAAACATGCAGGCGACATAAAACTGTTTAAAGCGAATTCAGATATTGAAGAAAGAACTGATACAGAGCCTTTCGGTGCAATAGGGATTCCTGCTATTCATGTTTTTACAGGAACCAAATCACCTTATCATCGTCCGGAAGACAAAGCCGATTTGCTCGATTATCAAGGAATGGCTAAAGTGGTCGATTATATGAGTAAGGTAATCACCGAAATAGCCAATCAGTTTTCTGAGATTAAACCAGTCGCTTATTTAGATAAACTTCGTGAAAATGAGAAAGCAGTATATAAACGTTTTCAGGCAGGTGTGGTATTAAATATAGGTTCTGGGAAACACTTATATAAAGATGAGTTTTTTGATGCCAAAAGTGCTTTTACTTATAGTGTAGGGCTACAAGCCAATTATAAAATCACTCGAATAACTCACCTAAATCTTGAAGTTTTATATGACTATAACACCAGCGAATCTGCTAATGGTACTTTCAAAAGAAATTCATTAACCCTCCCTTTTAATGTTGAGTTTGGAACTGCGACTAATTCCGGAAAAAGCACAAGAGTATTTGTGTTTGGAGGCCCTTATTACCGTTACAACTTTGATGGAAAAGACGGAGGCCAGTCTTTAGACTTCGAAAACACTTTCAGAGAAAAAGAATGGGGATATAACTTGGGAATAGGAGCCGACTTCGGGAATATTAGATTTGCCTTTACTTATAGAAAATCGTTTGATTCTGTTTTACAAGAAGGAGCGAAAATTCAACCCTTTGCGGGCTACTTAACTCTAGGTTATAGGTTTTAATTCGGTTTATTAAAAAGTCTCTTGCTATAAACAAGAGACTTTTTTTATAAATTTATGTAAAAATATTTTTACTATATGTAAAGTTTGTTTTACATTTGTTGCGAACTTAAAAATCACAACTTATGAAAACATCCTATTTATTTCCGTATCGGTTTAAAAAAGTCTCAGGCTTTTTGTTTTGGATTTCGTTGTTGCTTATATGTGGTTATGTCATGTTTGACAACTATGGGAATTTTGAAATTAAAACAAAAGTTTTTGCAATTGTAGGCAACACAGGTCTTCTCGGAGGTAATGCGTGGTTTAGCTGGGTAGAAAACTCTATAGTTGATGAAATTCTATTTATCTTACTTATCATTTCTGGGTTGGTATATGCCTTTTCAAAAGAAAAAACAGAAGATGAAATGGTTAGTAAAATCCGTTTAGACAGTTTGGTTTGGGCTACTTATTTTAATTACATCATCATTTTATTGTGTTATATGTTCCTTTACGGATTTGCATTTTTGAACGTGATGATGATAGCTTTGTTCTCTCATTTGTTGTTTTTTATTATCCTATTCCGATGGATGATGTATAAACAAAATAAACTTTCCGGCTATGAAGAATAACATCAAAATACAACGAGCTGTTGCCAATATCACTCAGGCAGAGTTGGCTGAAAAAGTTGGTGTGAGCAGGCAAACCATCAACGCTATGGAACTCGGGAAGTATGTTCCATCGACCGTTTTAGCATTAAAAATTGCTAAAGTTTTCAGGAAAACCGTAAATGAGATTTTTGAATTGGA
>JBEBUB010000081.1:0-9075 GCA_040393445.1 Flavobacterium beibuense | reverse complement strand
GAATTGCAGAATAATTAAATGTTTATAAAATTAATATTTTAAATAAAATATATATATTGTTGTTAGTTTTTTTTTGATTATGTTTTTTAAGTTCGGGCAATTTTTTCGTACATTTGCATCAATTAACCATTTAATTATTTTATTTATGAAAAATTTACGTATTTTGCCCGCTATGCTAATAGCGATGGCTTGGGGTGTGGGTGCGCAAGCACAAGTAGATGACTTCGATGATTCTCACACAATCACTGTTAGTATTCAACCGGTTGCTATTTTGGATATTGAAACTACATCAACTAAAAACTTTAGTTTAGGACCTGCTATCCCGACAGAGGCGGGTAATCCACTCGATGATTCAGCTACAAATAATACTTTGTGGTTAAACTATTCGTTTATTCCTTCTGGTCAAGGAGAAACAGCTTCTATTACAGTTCAAACAGATGCAGTAATTTCTGGAATGGATATTAATGTGGAAGCTGCAGCTGCAGCTGCTAATGGGGATGGTCAGAAAGGAACGCCAACAGGAGCAAGAACATTATCTACAGGCGCTCAAGTAATAATTGAGAATATAGGCGCTTCATATACAGGTGATGGTAATGCAAGTGGGCATCAATTGACCTATACTTTAGACATTGATGGTACAGCTAATTATGAAGATCTTTATGCACAGTCAAATACTGTTATAGTAGTAACTTATACCATTGCTGAAGACTAATTCTAATTAGAGAGAACAAAGTATTACTTGGTTTTTAAGTAAAAATTTAAGGTTTTCAATCCAAACTAGAACAGAGAATAGTGTCGCTAAATGTGCAGACACTATTTTCTGTTTCCTATCATTATGGTTTTGCTCTATCCATTTTTCCAGATCTAAATTTTAAAGAAAAAGATGAAGATAAAATTGTTTTTTTCAGTATTGGTTTTCTTAGTCAGTTGTCCATTATTTGCAGGAATAGTAGTTCTTAATGGTTTATCTCATACTTATAAAGTAAAAGGCGGTAATGTCTATAAAGGATATATTTCTGTGCATAACACCTCTAATAAAACTCAAAATGTTAAGTTTTACCAACAGGATTATCGCTATGATAGCGATGGTACTTCTTATTACGAAGAGCCGGGCAGCAACCAAAGGAGCAATGCTTTATGGACACAGTTAAGCACCAATCTCATTCGTCTTGAAGCAAACGGGAAAATGGATGTTTATTATGAAATTACGATACCTGAAAATATAGAGCCAGGGAGTTATTGGAATGTAGTAATGGTAGAGCCTGTGGATGATATAAAACCTGATGAAAGCAAAGGGGTAAAGGTTAATACGGTTGTTCGGTATGCTGTATTATTAGTTACCACTACTATGGATGCGGTTGCAGAAGCGAAAATTATCTTTAAAAGCGTCAATTTGACCAAACAAGATCAAAAAAATCAGTTGGATATTGTATTGGAAAATCAGGGTCAACTCTATCATCGAGTTATTGTTACTGCGGAGCTTTTTGATAATCAAAAAGGTGATGAAGCAGGGTTTTTTCAGAGTAATAGCTTAGGGCTTTTGCCGAATACTTCCAAACGTTTTACTATAGACCTTAGTAGTGTTTCTCCAGGTAAATATAGTGCTGTTGTATTGGCTTCAGGTGATGAAGACCATATTTTTGGGGTTAATGTGGAGTTAAACATCTCGGATGACTAGATCGGTTGTTGCCATAATCTGTATTTTTTTTTCTTATGTTATTAATGCCCAAGAGTTTACTGTTGAACTTGTAAATAAGACAGCAAACGTTACTTCGGGCAAGGTACACTCTTTAGTTTTTAGAATTACCAACACTTCTGCTTCTGCTCATGATTTTTTACCAGAGATTAAATTACCTGAAGGTTTGTTGCTAGCTTCTTCAGTTGTCTATTCTTTACAGGTAGAAGCAAATAGTAGTAAAATTTATCCGATATCTATTTCTATTCCCGGTAATATTGAGAGCGGAGATTATAAAGGTGAAGCCTTTTTTACAGCTAGTAATAATCAAACGGTTTCTGTTGGGTTTGTGATAAGCATAAGTCCGGTTCATAAGTTGAGTTTGATTTCGCTAACTACTAATAATTACATCAAATCAGGAGAGGTTATTCGGAATCTGTTTTTATTGAAAAATGAAGGGAATAGTCCGGAAGAAGTTATATTGGAATCATCTATAGGTACTGTGATTGAAGATGAAAATCCACTTTGGTTACAGCCGGGCGAATCTAAACTAATTACAGTTACTCAACAAACTTTTATTACTCAACCGAAAGCATCTTTTAATCAGAACAAACTTACAGCTTATGCCAAAGGAAGCTTTCAAAAGCCGGTTTTTGCGTATGCAACTACTGAGGTAATTCCTCTCTATCCGAAAGATGATGATATTTGGCATCGTTTTCCGATAGAAATTTCTGCTTTTTATTTAGGGAGAGATCAACGAAATGAATATCAAGACGGTTTTCAAGGAGAGATTTATGGTAGAGGAAGTCTTGATGAAAACAATAAACATGAGATTGAGTTTCGAGCATTAGGTCCTGACCGTTTAGGTCTAAGTTCATTCTCAAGATATGAAGAATATTATGCTACTTATCGCTCAAAAGATGTTCATATACATGTGGGAGACAAAAGCTACTCTTCTTCATTTCTTACGGAATTTTCCAGATATGGTAGGGGAGCCGAAATCAACATGCATATTGGGAAATTAGAAGTGGGAGGGTTCTATAATAACCCTCGTTTTTTCCGAAAAATTAATCAAGAATATAACGCTTATCTCAAATATAACATCACTAAAAAAACACACCTCCAATACGGTTATCTTTTAAAAGAAACCGATGATCTCATAAAGCATAACATACAGTATGTGACTGCTCAAACTCAAATTATAAAGCCTTTGACCCTTAAAGGAGAATATGCAGTGAGTGATTCTCCAACTACAGAAGGAGAGGCAATTCAGCTACAGGGAGATTTATATCTCAAAAAACTGAATTTACATACTAGTTTTATTAATGCTTCACCCGGATTTTCAGGTTATTTTTCTAACTCTCGGTTTTTTACAACTAATGCCCGATACCGAATTTCACCTCATTTAAGTTTAAGTGCTAATTATAGAAAAGATGCCCGTAATGTAGAACAGGATACACTTTTCGGAAGAGCCCCATATGTTGAAAATATACAAGGAGGGCTTACTTGGAATTATCATAAACAAGGAAGAATGAGTGTTTTTAGTGGAATCAGGGAGTATGAAGATTTAATGGAACCAAAACAGTTTCACTACATAGAAAAGTTTAGCCGGATAGAATTCAACCAAAAACTGGGTATTTTTCTGTTGAATCTTGAAGGACAGTTTGCTAATACGACCAATTATTTGTTGAACACACAAGGGAAAACGAATATCTATTCTACAGGAATAAGTTTCGAGAGATATAACACTTCGTTTAACCTATATGGAAGTTATTCGGATAATAGTCGTTATGACAATTCTAATCAACAAATGTTTCTTTATGGAGGTAGAATCAATAGTCGTTTGTCAGAGAAATTTCAGGCAGGAGTTTTTTATCAAAACACGCATCAAATAGAAGATTATTATACAGATCGAAATCTTTTTGAGTTGC
Source organism: Flavobacterium beibuense (assembly GCA_040393445.1). Classification (GTDB taxonomy): domain Bacteria; phylum Bacteroidota; class Bacteroidia; order Flavobacteriales; family Flavobacteriaceae; genus Flavobacterium; species Flavobacterium beibuense_B. The sequence continues at coordinate 5,469 of JBEBUB010000081.1, read as the reverse complement.
AATTGAACTATAGAATTACTCCGAGACAAGAGATAAATCTTATATCTAGATATGCTCTAACTCAAAGACAGCTCTATAACAAAGATCTTACGTTCATTTTTCAATATACCTTAAGGTTAGACGTTCCCATTAAAAGAACAGCCCGATATGGGTTTCTTTATGGAAAAATAAGTAACTTAGGTGTCGAAAAGGTTGAAGGAATTAAACTCCGTTTAGGTGAGCAAACAGCAATTACAGATACAGAAGGGAACTTTACTTTTAAAAATATTACTCCTGGAACCTACTTTTTAGAGGTAGATAGACAAACTATAGACATTAAGTATATCACAGATATTCTCGTCCCGATAAGAGTAGAAATCCTAGAAGGAGAAAACTATTTTGATTTTGGAGTTACACGTTCAGCCAAAATAGAAGGTAAAGTTGTTTTAGACCAATCTAAATCTAATGGAAACGGAATAAAGAACAGCAACAGAAAATCTAGAGAACAGAGTGTAATTATAGAAATTGCTTCAGAGAATGAAGTGTTCAGAAAAATCTGTGAAATCAATAAACCTTTTGATTTTACGTGGCTTAGACCCGGAAAATGGCGAATGAAAATATACAGAAATGGGCTTGACAAACTCTATAAAATACAACAAGACAATTTTGAATTCACTTTAGAACCCGGACAACAACATCAAATCGACATACAGATTATTAAACAAGAAAGAGAAATTAAATACTTGCAAGAAGATATAAAAGTAGGTTACTCAAATCCTAAAAAATAAGCTATTCAATGATTGTTAAGTCCTATACAAATTTCGCTACAAAAGGTTTACAAATATTATTTGTGAGGTTTTGTTTTGTATTCATCCTAGGTATAGGAACAACACTTCGGGCACAGACAAGTGGAAGTAGGAACGTAAATCTCAATCTTCAAGAAATAGCTTTGCTTGATATAGAACCCACAGGCACTTTAAATTTTAGTTTTACAGCTCCTTCAGAAGCGGGTAATACACTTACTACTCCTTCGGCAAACACTACAAAATGGTTGAATTATACTTCTGCGGTGACAGTTGGTAACACTCGAAATGTTACGGCTCATATAGATGCTGCCTTACCGGGAGTAGCTATTAAAATTCAAGCCGGAACAGTAGCTGCGGGTGGTGGCGGAACTCTAGGTGTATCTGCCGGGCAAGTAACCCTTTCTACCTCTCCTGTGAATATTATAACCGGAATAGGAGGTGCTTATACAGGGAATGGCACCAATAGGGGACATCAATTAACCATTTCGCTGGAAGTGTCTGATTTTTCGGAGTTGTCACAAACCACAAATGAAGTGATTACTATAACTTACACGATTACTGATTAATATGAATGTAGATAATAAAATAGTACCCTATAAAAAACTACTTTTTGTGATAGTTTTCTTGATTACAATAAATGGTTTTACTCAAACTATTACTGTATCAGGAAGTAATTGGAATGTAAATACAAACAGTACACCCTCTTTTACACAACCAACAGAAGCAGGAAATGATTATTCGGGGACCTATGAAAGTCCGGGCAATTTAATAACATTGTCGGGGAATATACCTGGAAATCTATTAAATGTTCTAACCGGAGGAGTTGCTTCTATTGTCAGTGTTCACTATACTCCAACTAATTGGAATAGTAATTTGAAACTTTTTGTAAAAAGAAGTGGAGGTTCAGCTTCTATTTCAGGTGTTTGTGTTTTTTGTGGAACATCAATAAATGGAGGGACTGCATATATTGAAGTGCCACAATCAGCACCTGTGCAGTTTTTTACTATAAATTTTTCAGGGCTTTTAGGGCTTGGAAATAGTATAAATTTCTCTAATGTTAATGTTCAATTTAAAATCTCTGGAGTTTCTGTCACAGTGCCTGTAGATAATTATAGTACTACTATTTACTTTACAATTGCAGCACCATGACTGTTAATATCCTCCCTGAGCTATTTCACCATCAATAATAGCTTTAGCAGATGAAGTTCCGATGCGTTTTACACCTAAACGAACCATTTGTTGAGCTTCTTCAAACGAGCGAACACCACCCGCAGCTTTTACCGGTAAAGGGAAAGAATTTTCAAGCATCAGTTTGATGGTTTCAACAGTAGCTCCATTGGGTTCTCCATTTGGAGTTTTATAGAAACCGGTAGAAGATTTCACGAATACATTTTCGTAATCGCTTTCGTCAAAACGAGAAATAATTACATTTTTAATAAGAGCCGAAAGTTGAACGATTTCCATAGAAGTCAAAGCCGCTACTTCAATAATCCATTTTACGACTTTGTTATGATCTAAACCAAGTTTCGTGCATTCATACACTTCCTGTTTAGCTTTTTGGCTGTTTCCGCTTTTGAAGGCCTTGTAGTCAATTACGAAATCAAGTTCGTCAGCTCCGTTTTCGATAGCTTGTTGAGCTTCTTTGAGTTTTTCTGAAACCTCTGAATTCCCTACCGGAAAATCAATTACTGTCCCGACCAAGACTTCTGAATTTGCTGCATCAACCTTTTTTCGAGCCAAAGCAACCACTTCGGGGCGAATCATGACCAATTTAAATCCTTCCGCAATAGCTTCATCAATACATTGTTCTGCTATTTTCAGATTTTCTTCTTCAGAAAGACCTGCTTGTGAAGCGGTTTTCAAATAAGTTGAGTCAAGATATTGTTTCAGGTTCATGTGAGGTCAGTATTACGATAGTTTTCAGATTATTTTATAGGCTTTCTTATACTACTTAAAACAAGAATTCCGACAACTGCTCCGGTTGAATTAGCTAGTATATCCAACCAATCGAAAGTTCGGTTTTGAGTAAGTGTTTCTTGAAGAATTTCCATTAAAGCTCCTACTAAGATAGCTGTAGTGAGCACTTTTAGGAGTATATTTTTTCGGTTTTGTGTTTTTGGAAGAAAGACATTTCCCCATAAAAACACAAAACCGAAATAAAACACAAAATGTGTTATTTTGTCTGTATAACCAGGCATTAGGCTAACTTTTGGGAATTTAGAAAAAGAAATCAAGCTCAAGACAATAACTGATGTTGTCCAGAGTAAAGCTAACCAAAAGTACCTGTTTTTAAGCACCAATCATTTCTTTGTATTGCTCAGCAGATAGTAAACCGTCCCACTGAGAAGCATCAGACATTTTTACTTTTATCATCCATCCGTCTCCGTAAGGATCTGAGTTTACAAGTTCAGGAGTTGTTTCTAGGGTTTCGTTGAATTCGATGATTTCACCCGAAACTGGTAAAAACAAGTCTGATACGGTTTTTACGGCTTCTACTGTTCCGAAGATTTCGTCTTGTTCTAATGTTTGGTCAAGGGTTTCTACTTCTACATACACAATATCCCCAAGCTCTTTCTGAGCAAAATCGGTAATACCTATAGTGGCAGTATCTCCGTCAACACTAATCCATTCGTGGTCTTTTGTGTACTTTAAATTAGCTGGAATGTTCATAATTTGTTATTTAGTAATTATTAATTTATTTAGTTTCCAAAGGTATATCTCAGTGTAAATCCTGCTCTGATATTCGTAATCGGGAAAGCCGTAGAAATAACCGCTTTAGAGAACGAATGGTCATAGTACAAAAGTACCGTAAAATTTCGACTAAACGCATAGTCTGCCGTAAATTTTACAGACCACATATCTTGACCGCCTCCAAGTTCGTTATTGTCATAATCTAAGTAACGAACGATGGTTTTGTTGTTTCTGTAAGTGAAATCAGCTTTTAGATTAATATCACTTCTTATCGTATTGGTCGCATTGTCTGCCAGAGTTGTGTTTATTACCACATCTTTTATACGATAACCCAAACCGAGTTGATATTCATAACCCTGAACCTCAGTAAGTAAGTTGTTATCAAAGCTCAAAGACATCGTACGGTCTTTTTTCATAGCTGCTTTCACTTGAATTGAGTTTTTCAATTCCGTGTCTATCTGTATAAGTGGGTTAAACATTTCCACTAAGTTAACATTCGAAATAATTGTTTTAGGGAAATAATTTCCTCCTGAATCTCTTCCGTTAGGGTCGTTGTCATAATCAAAATTCGAACGGAATGCATTGATAGAATAAGTCGCCTTATAGTTGTGTTGTAACGAAACACGTTTGAATTTGTCTTTGAAGAACTGATATCTCATTAGACCTGTATAACGGATATTCCAACCCGGAAGCGGAACATCTCTCAATGCATTTAGCGAAATTCCCGAAGCACTTGAGCCTGTATAAGCAGATAAGAATGCTGGTAATAGCACTTCTTGATTTGTTTTTCCGTATCCTTCTGGGAAGCCATCTTCACCAATTGTAATTGGGCCTCCTCTTTGTTCAGCCAAACGGTGAGCGATGATAAGCCTGTTGTCTCTAAAATCTTGGAAAGCCTCAGAAAACACTTCATCACTTCGTGAGAAAGATGTTTTAATCAAAATAGTAGAAATAGAGAAATTTCCGGATGTATAAGGCGAACGAGAATTATAAATTCCGTCTGTCACATCATATTGCTCAGAATAGTTATCCGAATAATTGCGATCTGCCAATAAATCTATTTTGAAATCCTTAAATGGCTCCAACGAAGCTACGATATTGAGCATTTTTGAATTTATCTGAGTATAATTCTGGTTGTAATGCGGATAGTTGGTTAACCAACCGTTTACAGCGGCTTCATATCTGATATCATCTTGACTTCCCATAATAAATCCTAACGTAGGTTTTGAAGTTCCTAAAAATCCTACTGAAGGCAAATAACCCGGTAAAACCGTTCCGTTGTTTTCTGTATAGTTTACTTGAACCGTTTTAAGACTGGTTACTACTCCTATAAGTCCGTCAACAAAAACACTTCTGTCAGCTGTAGCAGCTACTTGGTTTCCTCTCACTCGTTGACCCGGAACCGGAGCGGTTGGTCTTGCTACAGTTTTTGGTTGTGCTTTTTGGGTTAACCCGATGTATTTGTAGAACAAATCCATGTTTAGGGTATTGTTCAATTGATGGGTGTTAGAATTCTGAATCGTGTTCCCTAGATTATAGGTTATTCCTTCACTTTCGATGCTTGAAAGTCCGTCAGAAGAACGTTGCCAGTTATAATTAGATTGATAACTATAGGTTGATTTCAAGAAACTCAAAAACGGAATTTTGTTCAAAGGCAATTCATAGTTAGCTGTAATCTGTTGAGTGTGCTGATTGGCTTCTCCCGTATTCCAGTAATCATCCCAAATCGTATAAGAATCAATAGGCACCCCTTCGCTATCCAAATAACTTCTCACGATATTGCTCGAAGTTACGTTATAATTGATTTTCAGATTTCGAGTAAGGTTATAATTGAATCCGTAGTTGTAGTTAAACATATAATTACGTCTGTAAAGCGGGTCAAGACCAATTCCTTGTACTTCAACTTGACGGAATTGTTGTCTGTTATATTGACGTAGGATAGCCGTATTAAACGTAATACTCGAAGGCAAATAATTAAAATTAAAATCTTGGA
>JBEBUB010000080.1:0-9102 GCA_040393445.1 Flavobacterium beibuense | reverse complement strand
AACTATAAACCAAGCGAAAAAGTTACGGTTGAATATGATATTTTCTTGAAAAAATCACAACAAAAAGAAGACTACCAAACCTTGACTACCGTAACTCCAAACACAGACCAAAGTCAGTTTGTTTCAACTGATAAGCAACAAGACCCGACTTCAGTAAATCAAAATATATCTGTGTTTTATGCTCCGAATGACAAGCATGTTTTCGCTATTGAAGCTCAGCATTTATACCAAGATGAAGATCCGTTCTATAACGCAAATCTGGCTCAAAGACCATTTGATTTAGCAGGATATATAGACGGACAACTTAGACAAGATATCTATCAAGAAAGGTTTTTGAAAACCAATAAAAGTGATTTAAAAGCCGATTATTACTATTCGTTGAATAACAAAACCAATATTAATTTCACTATCGGAAACACCTATTCTTATCAGAATTTCAATTCGCATTTATTCCAGATTTTAGACAACGGAACTCAAAACAATTTGGACGCTGAGGAATTGAACAACCGAGTAACCTATGCTTTCAACGATGTTTTTGCTGGAATTCACTATAAATTCATCAAAGGTAAATTCACTTTCAACCCAGGGTTTTCTGTACATCAATACATGATGAAAGATTCTCAATTAGGAACTGAAAACAACCGAAATTTCACTAGAATTTTACCGGATGTAAATGTGAGATATCAGATAAAAAAATCAGAAACCTTGACGTATAACTTTGCGTTCACCAACAACTTTACAGATATTGTTCAGTTGGCTGAAGGTTATATTTTCCAAGGATATAGCAGTTTATATAGCGGAAATCGTAATTTGGAAAATTCTACGAACCAAACCCATTCCTTAGACTATAGAAAATTCAATATGTTCAACATGGAATATATGGGTGGTGGAGCTGTTTATACAAGATTAGAAGACGGAATCAACAGTTTGGCTTCTTATGACGGAATCAACAGAACTTCAACTTCATTCAACTCTAATTTTGCTAACCAAACTCTTACCGGATATGTGTATTACGGAAGAACTTTAGCAAGATATTACAAAGTGGGTGTGAATGCCAACTGGAATTGGGCAAAACGAAATGTAATTCAGGTGAATCCTGCTACGAACATAGCCACTGATAACTGGACAGAATCGTTCTCTCAAAGTTATAGAGGAAGTCTTGGAACTTCGTTTGATAAATATCCGAATTTGGAATTGGGTTACTCTATCATGATCAATGATTATTTGAATAACCTTTTCTATACTTCGAGCCCGTTTGCGAAGTTGGATTACTATTTCTTGAAAGGATTCTCTCTTACGGCTGATTATACGTTCAACAGCTATTACAACAAAGAAAAAACAGTTGATAACCAATATGATTTCTTGAATGCCAGCCTAGCCTACAACAAAAAAGGCTCAAAATGGGAATATCGAGTGGCAGCCACCAATTTATTAAACACAAAAACATTGAATAGTGACAGTTTCTCACAATTCAGTATTCACACCTCACAATATACAGTTCAGCCACGATATGTGATTTTATCGCTGAAATACAACCTTTAGTTTTGAGATTAGTTTGCGAAAAAAGGCCTCTATTTTGAGGTCTTTTTTTATGGATTTTTTATAAATATGTCCTTTGTTCCAATAATTATCTAGACTGAATCCAGAATATTAAATTTTCGTACCTTTGCAGTATTAAAACTCAGTTTATGAAAACACTTACGATGATTTTATTCACGGTACTGGCAGTGACCGTAAACAAATGTTCTTCTGATTCTAAAGAATTAAAAGAGAATTTAGTAATCGAATATGAAGCAAAAACCAGAGGTAGCTTCAGCAAAGTGATTATTAAAAACGATTCCCTAGTTGTGATGGAAGAAGGTCGAAACGAAAGTGTAAACTATTATCCACTAGCTAAAAAAGACTGGGATATGCTAGTGAAACAGATTCAAGAAATTGACAAAGAAAAAATTAAAAATTACAAAGCTCCTACATCAAAAAGATTCTCTGATGCAGCAAGAGCAGCATCAGTAAGAGTAGTTTATAAAAACGAAATCTATCAATCTGAAGAGTTTGATGAAGGAACACCTCCGAAAGAGCTAAAAGCTTTTGTGGACAAGGTGGCGTCTTTGTATATGAAAAACAAAACTAAAAAATGACAATTAAAGAAGTTCAAGACGAGATAATCGATGAATTTTCGATGTTTGATGACTGGACAGAACGTTACGAATACATCATCGAACTCGGGAAAAACCTTCCTCTTATAGACGAAAAATATAAAACCGAGGATTATCTTATTAGAGGATGCCAATCAAAAGTTTGGCTTAATGCAGAGGAAAAAGACGGAAAAATTGCTTTTACAGCAGACAGTGATGCTATACTCACAAAAGGAATTATAGCTATTATGATTCGGGTATTTTCAGGACAAAATGCTACAGAAATTCTGAATGCTTCTACAGATTTTGTTGATGAAATAGGGCTCAAAGAACACCTTTCTCCTACTCGTGCCAACGGTTTGGTATCGATGATTAAACAAATAAAGATGTATGCTTTGGCTTTTGATTCCAAAAAATCACAGGCCTAAAATTTTGAACAATGGAAGAATATAAAGACGATATCAACTTAGGCGAACAAATCGTAAAGGTCTTAAAAGGCATTTATGATCCGGAAATTCCTGTGGACATCTATGAGCTTGGGCTTATCTATGATGTGATGATCAATGAAGACAACGATGTTAAAATACTGATGACCCTTACCTCTCCTAATTGTCCGGTTGCTGAGAGTTTACCACAAGAAGTTGAGCAAAAAATTAAAGCGATTAATGTGGTAAATTCTGTAGAAATCGAACTTACTTTTGACCCTCCTTGGAGTCGAGATTTGATGAGTGAAGAAGCAAAATTCGAATTGGGAATGTTGTAAAAATTTGCTTTAAGAACCTTTAAACCTTAAACAAAAAGTGGAACAAGAAATCATAAATAGAGTAGCCAAAAGTCCGTTACAGATTTTTGATTTAGAAGATTTTTTCCCGGAAGGAAAACGTATCGGTATTGATATTTCTGTCTGGATGTGGGAAGGTTTTATCCTTAAGGAATCTGAATTCAGAGATGCCCTTAAAAACCACAATTGGAGTCAATATCAAGATGCTTATGTCTATTTATATTGTTCTACAGATGCTATAATTCCGGGATGGGCTTTTAGTTTGGTAACGATGCAGTTAGTATCTATTGCCAAAAAAGTAATCATCGGGACTGAGCAAACCCTCAACGAAGTTTTATATCAAGAAATTTTATCAGGAATCGATTTCTCTGTTTACAAAGATAAACCTGTCTTAATAAAAGGCTGTGCCAACAAGCCTGTTCCTGAAAATGCCTTAGTGTTGGCATGTCAATATTTGCAACCCATGGCTAAAAGTATCATGTTTGGCGAAGCATGTTCTACAGTTCCGCTATACAAAGCTCCAAAAAATTAAACCATAAAGACTTTGAGTCTATCTTGAGCAACGCTTTATTCCAAAATAATTGCTTATTTTTGTATCAATATCTGTTAAGATACAATATATGCTCAAACAACATTTACAACTCAAATTATCTCAGAAACTATCTCCTCAGCAAATCCAGTTGATGAAGCTCATTCAGCTGCCTACACAGGCGTTTGAACAACGATTAAAAGAGGAAATGATAGAGAATCCTGCTTTAGAAGCAGGACAAGACGATGAATACGAAGTTTCTGATTTTGATGCTGCAGATGATAATTACGATGATTTTGAAGGCGACCGCATTGAAGCGGACGACATCAATATTGACGAATATCTGAGCGATGACGAAACTCCCGATTACAAACTGCATGCGAACAACTATAGTGCAGATGACGAGGACAAAGAAATTCCGCTTGCTGCTCAAATGAGCTTTCATCAGGATTTACTCAATCAACTTAATACTTTTATCTTATCGGATAACGAACGAGAAATTGCAGAATTTCTAGTTGGTAGTATAGACGACACAGGCTATATCCGTAGAAGTATTCAAGATTTGGTTGATGATATGGCCTTCACTCAAGGCATTTATACTGATGAGGAAACGGTAGAACGAATCATGCTAATTGTTCAAGAGTTGGAACCTTCGGGTGTAGGAGCAAGAGATTTGCAAGAATGTCTTTTATTACAACTCAAACGTAAAACTCCGACCGACTCTGTAGAACTAGCGATTGATGTAATTGAAAATCAGTTTGATGCTTTCACCAAGAAGCATTACGACAAACTGTTACAAAAATATGGCGTTACTCAAGAGCAACTTAGAAAAGCGATTGATGAAATCGAAAAGCTTAACCCAAAACCGGGAGGCTCTTTTGCAGGAAATAGCAAAATCACAGAGCATATTGTTCCTGATTTTTCGGTTAGAATTGTTGATGGCGAACTGGAACTTTCCCTTAACGGAAGAAATGCTCCTACCCTTCACGTTTCAAAAGATTATCAAGAGATGTTGCAAACCTATAAGGATTCTCGTGATAAATCGAATGCTCAAAAAGATGCCGTACAGTTCATCAAACAAAAATTAGATTCTGCTAAATGGTTTATTGATGCCATAAAACAACGTCAAGAAACGCTTTTTGTAACGATGAATGCCATTATGCACTATCAACAAGAATATTTCTTGGAAGGTGACGAAACCAAACTAAGACCAATGATTCTGAAAGATATCGCAGACATGGTTGGTTTAGATATTTCGACTGTTTCCAGAGTGGCAAACAGCAAATATGTTGAAACTCCTTATGGCACGAAACTCATCAAGGATTTTTTCTCAGAGTCGATGAAAAACGACCAAGGAGAAGATGTTTCGACCATCGAAATCAAAAAGATATTACAGAATATCATCGAAGAAGAAGACAAACAAAAACCTTATCCGGACGATAAATTGGCTGAAATCCTTAAAGAAAAAGGATATCCGATTGCCCGTAGAACTATTGCTAAATACAGAGAATTACTTGATATTCCTGTAGCAAGAATGAGGAAAAAAATATAGTAAGAGCCCAAATAATCACCAATCATGCTTAAACTAAACGTAAAAAACGAAACTTCAAGACTTAGAGCTGTCGTATTAGGAACGGCCGTTAGTAACGGGCCAACTCCTACTGCAGAAGAAGCTTATGACCCAAAATCTTTAGAACATATCTTGGCCGGAACCTATCCTGTTGAGGCAGATATGGTCAAAGAAATGGAAGCCTTTAATGACGTTTTTAAAAAATATGACGTTCAGGTTTTCCGTCCTGAAATTATTGAAGATTACAACCAAATCTTTTCACGAGATATCGGTTTTGTGATAGATGATGTTTTTATAAAAGCCAACATTTTACCTGATAGAGAGCGAGAATTGGATGCAATTCAATACGTAATCGACCAAATTGACCCTAAAAAAGTAGTTCGTCCTCCGGAAGAAGTGCATATCGAAGGTGGTGATGTGATGGTTTGGAATGATTATATTTTCATAGGAACCTATAAAGGAAGTGATTATAAAGACTATATCACAGCTCGAACCAATATGCAAGGTGTTCAATACATCAAAGAGCTTTTTCCTCATAAAATTGTGAAAGAATTTGATTTGGTGAAATCAAAAATCGAACCTCGTGACAATGCTTTGCACTTGGATTGTTGCTTTCAACCTGTCGGGAAAGACAAAGGAATCATCTACAAATCCGGATTCAGAGAAGAAGCAGATTACATGTATTTAGTTAACCTTTTCGGGAAAGAAAACTTATTTCATATCACTCGAGATGAAATGTATCATATGAATTCGAATGTGTTTTCGATTGCTCCGGATGTGGTCGTATCTGAAAAGAATTTTACCCGACTCAACAACTGGCTTAGAGAAAAAGGCATTACGGTTGAGGAAATTCCGTATGCTGAAATCTCAAAACAAGAAGGATTGCTCAGATGTTCAACTTTACCTTTAATTAGAGACTAATAATAAAATGAATCAAACTACAAACACTATATTGATGATTCGCCCGGTGGCGTTTCGTATGAACGAACAAACGGCTGTAAACAACTATTACCAAAAAGTTTTGGATAATCTTTCTCCAAAAGATGCTAATCGAAAAGCTCAAGAAGAGTTTGATGCTTTTGTGGAGAAACTTCGAGCAGTTGGTGTAAACGTAATTGTCGTTGACGACACTCATATTCCAGATACTCCGGATAGTATTTTCCCTAACAATTGGATTTCGTTTCACGAAAATGGCGATGTAATTCTGTATCCGATGTTTGCTGAAAATCGTAGAGAGGAACGTAGAGAAGATATTCTTGACATCATTGAAGACAACGGATTCATCATTGAAAATGTAGTTGATTATACCTTAGCAGAAGAGGCAAATATGTTTTTGGAAGGAACCGGAAGCATCCTTTTAGACAGAGCCAATGCTAAGGCTTATTGCGCACTCTCTCCAAGAGCTGATGAAGAGTTATTTATTGAGTTTTGTGAAGATCAAGACCTAGCTCCTATCATTTTCCATGCTTATCAAACGGTAAACGGAAAGAGAGAGCTTATTTATCACACCAATGTGATGATGTGCCTTGGAAAAGATTTTGCTGTGATTTGTGCGGATTGTATCGATGACAAACAAGAGCGAAAATTAGTCCTGGAATCCTTAAAATCTGACGGAAAAGAAGTGATTCTGATTACCGAAGATCAAGTGAATAACTTTGCCGGAAACATGCTCGAAGTGAGAGGAAATGACAACAAGAGTTATTTGGTAATGAGCAAATCAGCACATCAAAGTTTAACGAAAGACCAAATTGCTAAAATCGAGAAACATTCCGAGATTTTATCTTCTTCTCTTGACGTAATTGAAGCTTGTGGTGGTGGAAGTGCCAGATGTATGATGGCAGAGGTATTTTTACCTAAAGCATAAGTTAATATGGCATGGATTTTACTAATTATAGCAGGTTTTTTCGAAGTAGGTTTTGCTTCGTGTTTGGGCAAGGCCAAAGAAGCCTCAGGAACGGCCTCTACGCTTTGGTTTCTCGGTTTTTTGGTTTGTCTGACCGTGAGTATGACACTTTTGTATAAAGCCACCCAAAGCCTCCCTATCGGAACAGCTTATGCCGTTTGGACAGGGATTGGAGCTGTGGGTACGGTTCTTATCGGAATTTTTGTATTCAAAGAGCCTGCTACGTTTTGGAGAATGTTTTTTATTTCTACTTTGATTGCCTCTATTATAGGGCTTAAAGCAGTTTCGTAAAGCAAATTATTCTTCTTCTTTAAACCAACTCGAATACATTACGTAATTATTCGAAATTCTATCAATTTCTCCTGAAAAGGCAGAAGCATCGATGCTTTTTACTTTTTTGGCAGGAACTCCTGCATAAATATTTCCTGATTCTACTACGGTATTTTGAGTTACTACAGCACCTGCAGCAATGATTGAGTTGCTTTCTACTACACAATTGTCCATCACAATGGCTCCCATTCCGATGAGTACATTGTCTTGAATCCTGCAGCCATGAACAATAGCATTATGCCCTATTGAAACGTTATTCCCAATGGTTGTTGGGTGTTTTTGATAGGTACAATGAATGATTGCTCCGTCTTGAATATTTACTTTATTCCCGATTTTGATGTAATGTACATCACCTCTTACCACAGCATTGAACCAAACACTACATCGGTTACCCATAGTTACATCTCCTACAATAGTAGCATTTTCGGCAATAAAACAATCTTCAGGAATTTGAGGGCTTTTTCCGTTTACAGGTTTAATAATCATTTTTGTTTGATATAAAATTACGTTTTACTATAATTAGCTTACAAATATATTGAAAAACAATAACCCTTTCAGATTTTAAAAAATTGAAAGGGTTATTAAACTACACAAACAACCAAAAACCTTAAGCTTTAGTCTCTATTTTACTTCTGAATTTCATTAAATAATATCCTCCCATTATCACTCCAGCCACTAAGAGCCATATCGTAATTTGATCTATAAACTGGATAATTGATAAAAAAATGTCCCGATAAACGGGACACTTTTTTTAGTTAACAGTAGGGCAATTACAATCCCACTTTTCTTTTCCACAGAATATATTAAATCCTATTGTAAGTTGGTGAAAACCTCCTGTAGCAAATTGAGCATCTCCCAAAACATGAGAATAGGTATATCCGAACATGAAGTTGTTATAATTTACACCAATAAAAGGTGTAATGTATTGTAGGCTTTGTTCTTTAATTTCGCTTCCTGTCCAGTATTGGGCACCGTCAAAACTTCTTCTATATGAAAGTCCACCCCAAAGTTTACCAAAATCAAAATCTTTATAGAGTTTTATGTTGGCATCAATAGATTTTTCTTCTGTTTCTTCTGTAAGTTGAAACAAAATAGATGGCTCCCATTGGATTCTTTCGCTATCTCCAAAAACATATCCGGCACTAACCAAGTATTTTCGCAAATTATCCGGCTCATAATCTGTATAGATTTTTCTTTCAGACTCTATCGCATTTTTTACCGTAAAGTGTGCATAGAAATCCAAATAATGATAAGAAGCTCCAATATCTACATTAAAATAAGAATATTTTTGCTCTACACCACCATGAATAGCCGGATCACTTGGGTCTGGCCAAGAATCCAAAAATGAAGTTTCATCTAAACGACTTTGAATAAATCCTGCACTTATTCCAAAAGAAAGTTGGTTCAAATCATAATCGCTTCTAGAAAAACGAAGATGGTGAGCATAAGTTAATTTTGCTCCAGTTTGAGAATGGTATCCGTTTCTGTCATTAAATGCAATAACACCCATTCCTGAACGCTCACCTACAGCACCGTTAAAGCTCAAGGTTTGCAACATAGGTGCTTCATCTTGATCAAACCATTGTTGCCTCGCTGTAAGACGTACTTTGGCACAATTTGCCGCACCTGCCATAGATGGGTGAATTAAATAATAATTATCTGATAAATAATCAGAATAAACAGCTATACCCTCCTGAGAGAATGAAAATTGCGAAATTAACAATGCTGTGAATGCTAAATATCCTTTTCTAAAATTCATATATGATTACCTTTTTATTGAAAAATGTGCTTTAAATTCTTTTCTTCTAGTTGTTGTATTACCTTCACTATCTGTTACTGGTTCGTCATAAACTA
>JBEBUB010000079.1:0-9108 GCA_040393445.1 Flavobacterium beibuense | reverse complement strand
CTTGATGAAGAAGAACTACGTCCTCTTGAAGAGCCTCCACGAGAACCTGATGATCTTCCGGAACCGCTACGGCCTCCGCTTCTTCCTGATGAACCACCTCGACTGCCTCTGCCACTTTCGTAATCATCATCGTCATCAAAATAGTCGTCATCATCATCAAAATAATCATCATCGTCATCGTCCCAATCATCGTCGTCGTCATCATCCCAATCATCGTCATCGTCATCGTCCCAATCATCATCGTCATCATCCCAATCGTCATCGTTGTCGTCCCAATCATCATCGTCTTCGTAATCATCATCATAGAAGTCATCGTCGTCATCATAATCTTGGTCATCATGATAGCGGCGTCCTTCGTTGTCTTCGTCATACCCTAAGTGGTATCTGTCATCTTCCATCATATCGCCATCATTATAGCGACCTTCGTAATCACGGCGATTGTTGCCTCCTTGATTTCCTCTATTGGAATTGGAACTTCTGTTCCCTCTGTTGCTGTTTAAGCCTGTTGATCTTCTTCTCATAACATTTTAAGTTTAAAAATTATTTTTTTCATTCTGTTTAGTATAAAAGCAAAAGTGTGCCATTAATTTAATACATTGTAAATCAATACTTTGTGTGCTTTAAATGAGAAAAAGCAGGGAAGTTTACTCCTCAGAGTGGGGCGAAAAAAACACAGGAAATTGGGGCATCTAATGCTTTAACAATCAGTCTATAAAATACAAAGAAGCCGACTTTAGAGTTAAGTCGGCTTCTTCCTTCTAAAAACAAATAACTAACCTAATTCTTAAATTGATCTCTTAACCTTTTGATACGGTCATGAGCTTGCATTTGTTGTTGTTGTTGATTGATTACAGTCGATAAAGCTTGCGTATCGAGAGCACCTGAATCTAAAGCAGTTTTATAAGCTTTTTTGGCTGCATCTTCGCCAAATTCGCAACTCTCTAAAGTTCCTAAGGCACCATCGCCACCAAAGGTAGCTTTGACATCCATCCAGGCTCTATAGATTTTACCGCTTGTTGTGGTTCCTTCGTCTGTATCGCCGCCTAATCTTCTAACGTGCTGCATCAGTTGTTCTTTATACTCTTGGCTATCCATAGCGAAACTATTAAAGATAGAAAGCAATTCGGTATGTTCATCGTTAAAGTTTTCGGCTGCTTTGCGGTAGCCTTCGATTCTGTCGTTATTTATTTTTATCAGGTCGTTCAGTACCATGATTTGATCGTCATTTTCCATAATTATAAGTTTTAAGATTAAAAAATAAAGTTTTAAAGTCAAGAGATCTTTTCTTAAGTCTCACACTTGTTCGCTTATTATTTTACAAAGAAAATACCATGAGCCTATTCGTGCCGTTTTTGGGTAGTTTTGGGCATAAAACCGCCATTTGCTGTGAAAGATAATACACAAAGCGAGAAACAATTAGGGCAAAAAAAACCACTTTTGTTTTGGCAAAACCCATTAGTAGCGGTTTCTGCCAACGGGAATGATTATTGGTTATTAACTACTATCTTTTAAGATAGAATCTTATGACAGACTTTCATAAATTTTTTTTTGAGGGAGCTACTTTTGAGTTCGCCATAGAAATCATTTGGCGAACTCTTTTTATGTTCCTGCTCATCTTGGTGGTGTTGCGACTCTCAGGACGAAGAGGAGTGAGGCAACTCACTTTATTTGAGGTAGCTATTATCTTAGGTCTGGGTTCTGCTGCGGGAGACCCAATGTTTCAAGAGGATATCCCGATTTTGTATGGGGTTATCGTGCTTTTTGCGGTGATGGTTATCTATAAATGTATCACATGGTTGGCCTCAAAATCGAAGTGGGTCACCCGATTGATGGAAGGCAAAGAGATGATCATCGTCAAAAACGGAATGTTCAGCATCAAAGAGAGCGAAGAATCAAGCTTCACCCAACGAGAGTTTTTCGCTGAACTGCGCAATCACTCTATCGAACATTTGGGGCAGGTGAGGCTTGCTCTACTTGAGGTGGACGGAACCATCAGTATTTTAAGGTATGCCAACGAAGACATTAAATATGGTTTGCCACTCTTCCCGGATGATTATAAAGAAGTAGATCTTCTGCAGACCAAAGGCCCGTATGCCTGTATGTTTTGCGGATATATTGAGCATGAAATACGTCAGCAGGTGTATGCTTGCTCTTGCTGCGAAAGAGAAAAATGGACACTAGCAATTAAGACTCCGTATGTTAATTGAACAGTAATCAGGAGACAGTAATCAGGAGAGTGCTTATTTAATTGAACGATTGCCTAAACTCTAACGGGGAAACATTGGTTTTGGTTTTAAAGAGTTTGCTAAACGATTGCGGATGCTCAAAGCCTAATTCGTAGGCAATTTCACTAACCGATAACTGAGTTGTAGAGAGTTTTTCTTTGGCTTTATCAATCAACTTTTCGTGAATGTGTTGCTGGGTGGTAAGTCCTGTGAGGCTTTTGAGTAAACTACCTAAATAGTTGGGTGACACATTGAGCAAGTTAGCTATTGATTGAGCCGTTGGCAATCCTTTTTCTAAGGTGTTTTCCGTAGTGAAATAATCATTTAGAATGGCCTCTAATCGGTCTAGAATCTGATGGCTGTTCTTTTTTCGGGTTATGAATTGCCTTTGGTAAAACCTTTCACAATAATTGAGTAACAGCTCAATTTGAGCCACAATAATGCTTTGGCTGAACTTGTCGATATTAGAGAGGTATTCCCGTTGAATGTTTTGAAAGATTTCTGTAATGATAGCTTCTTCTTTTTCCGAAAGGAATAGAGCCTCGTTTACGGCATACCCAAAAAACTCATATTGTTTGATTTTCTTGGCTAGAGGAGTACTCCACAAAAAGTCAGGGTGAATGAGCAGGAGGTAACCCGAAGGTCTTATCTCAGGTTTGTCTAAAGTGAGTTGAATGACTTGTCCCGGAGCTACAAACGAAAGCAACCCTTCGTCAAAATCATATTTTTGTTGTCCGTAGCGGAATTTACATTGAATGTTTCGCTTTAGCCCGATGGAATAAAACTGCTGCATCCAAGTGATTTCTCCTTCAGTCTGATAATCAACCAAACCATAGTCTATTAAACTTACCAGTGGATGCTCAGGTTTGGGCTGACTGCTGATTTTGTGAAACTCACTCAGGGTATTGAATATGTATTTTTTGTTTGCCATAGCTTTTTCAAAGTTATAAAAAAGAGATAGAACATTTGTTGTTCTACCTCTTTTGTGTAGAAATTAAAAATCAGTTGATTTGCTTAATTGTTCGTTGATACTCAATTGATTTTGTAGTACTTCGATTTTGTTGTGTGCCATAGCAAAGGAATCGCTACCCATCATAAAGTGAAGCGGAGGGTTTTGGTTTTCTGCCAATTCGATAAATACACCTGCTGCTTTCTCAGGGCTTCCGGGTTGGTTGCCTTTCATCTGGGTTTCGTGCCACACTTCTGTGTTTCGAGCGGCTGAATATTCCTGAATCGGGTTTTGTGGTAAGCGAATTGAACCTTTATCTAAAAAGTTTGTACGGAAATAACCCGGATAAACAATCGTAGCTTTTACTCCGAATTCTTTTACTTCTTCCGAAAGTGATTCCGTAAACCCAACCATAGCGAATTTTGTAGCACAATATACTCCAAAGCTAGGGAAGGTTCCGAGCAGTCCGGCAATAGAAGCTACATTGATAATATGTCCGCTTTTTTGATTGCGTAAGTGAGGCATCACACTACGTATAACGTTGAGCGGGCCAAAGACATTCACATCAAAATTCTTACGAGCTTCTGCATCGGTCAACTCTTCTAAAGTACCGATTTGTCCATAACCTGCATTGTTTACGACTACATCGATAGTACCAAAGGTTTTCAGGGTTTGAGCTACAGCAATGTCAACACTTTGCTCATTGGTTAGCTGTACTTCTAAAGGTAAGAAGTTTGCTGAAGTTCCTACTTCTCTTGTTAGACTCTCTACGGTTCTAGATGTGGCTGCTACTCTGTAGCCTTCGCTAAGTAGTCTCTTTACTAAGGCTAATCCTAATCCTTTTGAGGCTCCTGTGATGAGCCATACTTTTTTTGTGTCCATCTTTTACTTTTTTGAGTTAATGAATTTTTTACACTGCAAAGGTGAAAAGAATGGAACATAGCGATTTAGCCAAATCAATGGTTGTTGTAGTTAAAACAACGATGGTGAAATAGTGGTAAGTGGTCAGTAAATAGGAGACGGTTAATGGTTATTAGTTGTTAGATTTCTCCACTTCGCTACATTTCATTCCGCTATGGTCGAAATGACACAGAAATTTCTCCACTTCACTTCGTTACGGTCAACATGAGGCTTGCCCGAACTGAACGAAGTTAAATGACACGAGAGATTCCTCCGCTGCGCTCGGAATGACCAAACTAAATCATTTATTTTTCCAACTCATAACGGTAGGTGCTTTCATCGTTTATATCTTTCCAGATGATAAGTTTTTGTCCGTCGAACGTATAGTCATATTCTCCGTTAAGGATAAGATTCCAATCGAAATCTGCTGTCCAGACATTTTCGTCATTAAAAATCATCTTGCCTTCTTCAACGGTATAAGTGCCTCGACCTCCAGCTGGGATTCTGTTCGGATTTCCGATACAGGTATATCACCCTTCTTGAAGCTTTAACGTCACCTCACCGGAGAGTTCGCCCGAACTATGGCTTGCTGTAAAAATTCCCTCATAAGTGCCTACCATAGGGTTTTTGCTGTGGTCATCATTACATTGGCAACCCAAAATACCAAGTACAGCCAATGACAATAGTGTCACCTTGAATAGCGTTTTCATGTGTTGTTGTTTTTGGTGTTGTGTTATGAAGAGTAAGCGGATTTTGAATCCTGTGGGTTTTCAAAGATAAGGATTTTTTATTTGTAGTTAATGGTTATTGGTTAATAGTTATTAGGTGGAGACAGTAAACAGTAAATAGGAGATAGTGGACAGGAGATAGTGCAAAGCTTAAAAATATTTGGTTATGAAATAAATTTGTCCGCTTTTGTCCTCGAATGTCCGCAATGTAATTTTTAAAATTCGCTGTAGCCCTTGCTATTGCTGGAAAGTTGAAAATTAAAAAACACATTTCTATAGCCGTTCTATAGCCATTGTATAGCCATCCTATATCTGTTGTATAGCCATTCTATAGCGGTTGTATAGAGCTTGTATATCCCTCGTATATCCAGAGCGGTGTTTTTGAGTAGTGAAAATTTGCCGAATTTGAAGTTGTTGATTTATATAAAAACAGTTTGACAAGTAAGTTTTTAGTGAAAAGTAGTGAATAATTTTTATTAAAATTTTCTTAATGTGTAATAATATTTTTTATTTTTGGAGATAAATAAATCCTAGAGATTCAAGTTAATAGTGTTTAATCGTTATTATCTATACAATGAATAAAGAAAGAGCAATTACATATAGTCTTTTATCTCATATTAGAAATAAAGGAACTTTAATTAAAGGGCCATTAGATATTTTCAAACCTTTAGTACAGAGAATTATCTCTAGGATGAATTCTAAAGGAATCTTTAGTGGGAAAAGTATATATGAAATAAAAATTGAGTTTGATAATGAGTATAAAATTGATATTCCAATTCCTGTTTTAAATACTATTTTACATCAGATTGCAAAAGAGGTTAACACGAAAGATAAAACTGTATTTGCTATACATAATGATCACTCTTTCAGTATATCAGAATATGTTTTTTTAGACTATGATAATGAAATAATTGAAAGACAGTCTATTGTGGATGAAATCGAAAATTTATTTCAAAAATTTTGCGAGACATCAGATTTTAAAATACAAGAGAAGAATTCAATTTTCCAATTTATTGAAAAAAATAAATATTCACTTTCAAGCTATCTATCAAATAATACAATACAAATCGATAAGGACTTTACAGCTGAAGCCCAATTTGTAAAATTTTTTAGGAATATTCCTGAAATATATAAACAAATTAAAGATATATATATAGGTTCAATTATATCTGGATATATTCAATATAATCCTAGTGAAACTAAACTTGAAGTAGAATTAATTTTTGATACCAACTTCATTGTAGGTCTTTTAGATTTAAATACTCCAGAATCAACACACACATGTAATACACTATTACAAATCGCCAAAAATCAGAAATATAAAATAAGAGTATTAAAAGACACAATTGAAGAAACAAAAAATTTACTAGAACAAAAAGCAAAACATTTTGATAAATCATTTTTACAGAGGAAAGTTTATCCTGAGGATATTTATAACGCCTGTGACAGAAAAGGATACAACAAAAATGATATTGAGAGAATCTCTGATAATTTAGAAAATGAGATTTCAAAATTAGGAATCTCAATTATTAACGATGTTAAAATAAAGAATGATGCAAAATTTAGTGAGGAATATAAAATTTTAAAAGAATATAGAAATAGTGAAATTTCAGCTCTACATGATGCCACAGCAATAAATTATGTTAAAAAAGTTAGAGGAAAGAAAATTAAAGATTTTGATAAAGTAAATTGTTGGTTTGTAAATAATGTTACATCAAGAGAATATAATGGTTTTAATATTAAGTCTGATTTTCAGCCAGAAATTATAAATGCAGATAATCTATTAAATATTTTATGGTTAAGCAACCCTCAAACAAAAATCAATATTGATGCTAATGATTTGGCAGACATAAGCTTAACAAGTTCAATAGCAATAACGTTAAACAAGGATTTACCAAAAGCAAAAATTTTAAGAGAGTTAGATGATAACATTCATAAATATGCAAGTGAATCACTAAGTGATACAGATATTGTAAGAATAGCCACTAGGATAACTAACAAGCAACTTGATGATTTGGAAAATCTCAATAATATAGCAAATACTAAAAAAGAAGAATTTGTAAAACGCCTTGAAGATGAAGCCAATAAGCAAAAAAAGATAGAAGAAGTTAGAATTAAAAAACTTGAATATATACTAAAAGAATTTTCAGAGAAATCAAATGAATTTCAAAAGAAAACAAAACAAATTGAAAGTACAGAATTAAGAAATTCAAAAACTATTGAAAATTTACAGTTACAAAATGATAATCTTATAGAGAGACTAATTGATCAAAAATTAAAATCGTGGCAAAGGCAAAGTATTTATTTATTAATATCAATGTATGTTATTCTATTATTTATTTTATTATTCGTATTGTATTTAAATGATTGGAGCTTTGAAAATATATCAGGATACATAACATATAAATCAAATGTGTTTTATAATATTATAGTTTGGACAATTGCAATTCTAATTAATGTTTTTGGTTTTAGAATGGTATACGATAGATACTTTAATCATTCAAACATTAATAATAAGCGAAGTAGTATAAGAATAAAAATATAAATCCCCACAGCTGGTGCACGAATCCTTTCGTGTACCATTGAATACTATATAGCCCCTGCTGGTGCACGAATCCATTCTTGTGGCAAAGTAATAATCCAAAAAATAATTTTGTAAGTTTGGTTTATGAGTCGGAATTACAAATTTCATAATCCTGATGGTTTATAAGCTTTACCGTTGTGGAATGGTTCTTAAAAATGAAAAATAAAAATATGAATACATTTATTTACCTTAAAGAGACTCCGTTGCCTAAGAAAATACTTGGATTTGTTCTAACCCTACTTGGGTTATATTCTTTAGCTTACGGATTTATTATGTTTGGCGGGATATTTCTTGTTATAGGTTTGAATTTGCTATCCACAGAAGGTGTTGAAATTAATTTGGAGAATCATACGTATAGAAATCTAAAGTCAACATTGGGTTTTAAATTTGGCAAATGGCAACCTTGCCCGGAATTTGAATATGTTTCGGTTTTTAGAACTAAAGAGGGGCAAACTGTTCGAGTTGTAACGGCAGAAACAACCCTACAAAGCGAGATATTCTTGTTGAACTTATTTTATAAAGGAAATAAACATATTACGTTTTATAAAACTCATGACAAGCAGGATGCCTTTGATGTAGCAGAAAAATTCAAATCGATTTTTAAGATTGATATACTCGATGCTACAGAGAATGAAAAAAGATGGCTCTAGATAAACAAAAACTTAAAACCAACTAGCTTATGAAACGATTTATCATTTTTACCTTGACCTGGTTAAGCTTATCGGCTTATAGCCAAACAGATTTTATTCATTATAATTCCTTAGTAGAAGTTGAAGGGAATGATTATGTGATTGCTACTCATGAAAATTGGAAAAAGGGAGACGGGATTCAAAATCGCTCTTTGCTTTTCATCCATACCAAAACCGGAGAAACGAATATAGTTGCGTTTTCCAACGAAGACCAAATCAAAAAAGTTGAACAAGTAAAAATAGATAACTTAGGAATAAACCTTATTCTAGTAGAGGTTCTTTCGATAGGTTCAGACTCGTCGAAAGGAATTGATATGAAAGAACAAATTATCATACTATCACCCGATGGTAAACAAAAAACGCAACTTGCAGACAACAATTTTTCTGTTAGGTCATGGGCCATAAACAAAAAGACCGGAACTATAACCGTTGCAGGATATTATGACACAAACAAAAACGGACTAGATGCTACAGACAAAAGTGAAATCGGGATATACGATTTGAAGACTTTGAAGCTGATAAAGAAGATTTAAAAGTAAATTTGTATGAATATCGGGAATAAGAAATTTGCCCCGTTACCTGATAGCCGATTCTGTTGAGTCGGCTTTTGGCTGTAATGGGTTTCTACTTTTAGTGTATATTTGTGAAAAATCACGAAGATGTTCCAAAAAATCATTTCGACAGACCATTCCAAGACTACGATTATTATTCGCCTTATTGTTGGGGCGGTGTTTTTATCTGAAGGTATTCAGAAGTTCTTATTTCCTGCCCTTAGAGGAGCAGGCCGATTTGAGAAAATTGGTTTACCCTCACCGGAATTCTTAGGGAGCTTTGTCGGATTTTTTGAAATACTCTGTGGTGTGTTGATTTTAGTCGGTTTACTGACACGATTAGCCAGTATTCCGTTACTTATTATTATGTTGGTAGCCTTTGCTACGACCAAAGCAGAAGTCTTAACCAATCAAGGTTTCTGGGAACTCCTGCACGGTAGCCGAACTGATTGGGCTATGCTTTTAGGAAGTCTATTTTTGTT
>JBEBUB010000078.1:0-9264 GCA_040393445.1 Flavobacterium beibuense | reverse complement strand
CCATTCCAAATTAGAGTTTAAATTACTTATAAACTAATAATTTAGCACACAAATCAAATCTACTCCTTATCTTTATTCCTTAAACTTATCTTAAAAATGGTTGTAGGGTTGTAACAATTTTTGGGTTTCGTTGTCTAGTGTAGTAAACAATAAATCCAACATTTTTTTATACACAAACCAAATGAAACAACTATTCTTAGCTTTGCTATTAGCCTTTAGTTTTAGTGCTGTAGCGCAAAACAACGGTAGCATTTCCGGAAACGTTTTTGATGAAAAACTCAACGAAAGCGTTCCTTATGTTACTATTACAATCAAAGAAAATGACCAAATCGTTACAGGTGTCCTAACGAATGATTCAGGGAATTTCTCCGTAAAAAGTTTAGCTCCTAAAAATTATACGGTTGAGGTTTCTTTTATCGGATATAAAACTTATACGACCACAGCTGATTTGACTCAACAAAAAGATCTTGATTTAGGTCGAATTTCTTTAGAGGATGATTCTTACCTTCTTGAAGGCGTTGAAGTGGTAAGGGAAGTTTCCACCATCGAACAAAAAATTGATAGAAAAGTAATCAACGTAGGTCGAGATTTGCTTACAGCAGGAGCTACAGCTTCTGAGATTATGAACAACATCCCGACCGTGAATGTTGACCAAGACGGAAATATTTCACTTCGTGGAAATCAAAACGTAAGAGTTTTGGTTGACGGAAGGCCAACCAACATCGAGCCTGCTCAACTCTTGAAACAAATTCCTTCTTCATCAATTAAAAGTATTGAATTAATTACGAATCCGAGTGCTAAATATAATCCGGAAGGAATGTCGGGTATCATTAACATCATTCTTCACAAAAACTCGAATGACGGATTCAACGGAAATGCAAGTGCCGGAGTTACGTTTGGTGAAGTGCCAAAATACAACGGTTCTGTGAACATGAACTACAGAACAGGAAAGGTGAACTTTTTCGGAACACTTGGAGGTAATTTAGGCGAATACTTTAATGACGGAAACATTTATAGAGCAGACCAAAACTCTACGAACCTGATTGACATTTCAAACGACAACAAGTCGATGCTCTACAAAATCGGGATGGATTACTACATCGATGACAAAAACACGGTTTCGTTTTTCGTAAATCAAAACTTTTTGGAAGGTGAAGGTGCGGTGAACACATTTACTCTTTATCCGGACAACAATTTTGATGATATTACTCAGTATTCAAAATACTTTACTGATAACACAACAACTACTTATAACGCTGCTTACAAGCATTTATTTGGAGAAAACGGTCATACAATTGATGTAGAAGCCAATTTCAATACTTATAAACAACCTCAAGATGCTAGCTTCAATACTTTGGTTGAAAATGCACCAGAAAGTGTTTATAAAGATGCTATCGAAGACAAAAGAGATTTGTTGACTATCAACATAGATTATGTGTATCCGCTTAACGAAAAATCAAAAATTGAGTTAGGTGCAGAGGCTAGAACGACTCGTTCTGAAAACCTTTATGAAACCTCAAATCCGATGAATGCTAATCCGTCTTCGAGATACAACTACGATGTGGATATTTATTCAGCTTATGCAACTTTCGGACAAAACTTCGAGAAGTTTGGATATCAGTTAGGAGCTCGTTTTGAAAGTTATGAAGTAAGTGCAAAATTAGCAGGTCAAGAAATCTATAGTGATGATTATTTCACTTTATATCCGTCTGCTTTTATGAGCTATGCTTTAAACAAAAATAACTCGTTCCAGATGAGTTATTCAAGACGTGTTGACAGACCAAACCTTCAACAAACCAAACCAATCAGAGAATTTGCTACACCAACCGTAACCGGTATGGGTAACCCTGAGCTTGACCCTCAGTTTACGAATTCTGTTGAGTTAAACTATACTCGTGTGCTTACAAAAGGAACCATTACAGCAGGTGTTTTCTATAGAAATATTCAAGACGAAATCAACAGAACGTTCTATTCAGACGAGCAAACGCCAAACCCGAATGACTTTATCATGAGTTATGAGAATTTTGATGATAATTCTGCTTACGGATTCGAAGTTTCAGCTAACTACAGATTGGCTAAATGGTGGGATTTTCAACCGGCTATCGACTTCTCAAGCATTTCTCAAAAAGGTTTGATTCAGGTGACAAATCCTGTAACCGGAAATACTAGTTTCGAAATCAACGAAGTAGAAACAAATGCTTTTAACGGTAGAGTGAACAACAACTTTAAGGTAAACAAACACCTTACTCTTACGCTATTCGGATTCTACAGAGGCCCATTTGATGGTGTTCAGAATAGTATGAAAGAAATGTATAAAATTGATTCGGGAGCTAGATATAGTATGTTAGAAAACAGACTTTCGTTCAGCTTGAGATTCAACGATATGTTCAACACTATGAGAGCTGCTTTCGAATCTACAAACCCATTCGTAGCAAACGGAAGATTCACGTGGGAAAGTAGAACGGTTTACTTTGGAGTAAATTATATGTTTGGTGGTGGTAAAAACCGTGCACTTCAAAGAAAACAAAGAGAAGACAACACAAAACAAGGTGGCGGAGGATTCTTTTAATCTGCTACTTCCATAAAAACAAAAATCCGTTTAACCTTGTGATTAAACGGATTTTTTATTTTGTAATATTTTGAGATTATTTTTTCAGCATATTGTTGAATGCTGACAGCAATACATACAACAAAATCACCAGTGGTAATCCTAAGATTTGGAAAGCTAAAAGCAGAATGACAGCCAAAATCAAAAACAGAATTTGTAGTTTATATTTGGTAAAGCTGAAATTCTTAATCTTTAATGAGAATAACGGAAGCTCAGCATTTAAGATAAAAGCACTCAGAACCGAAATTCCCATTAAAACCCATACATTCGACAACAAATCTGCTACAAACGCTTGACTGATTAGCGGAAGACTCAAAATAAAAAGAGCATTCGCCGGAGTTGGCAAGCCTATAAAAGAATCTGTCTGACGAGTATCAATGTTGAATTTTGCCAAGCGATAACAGGAACCTAATGTGATTATAAAACCGAAATAAGGTAAAAAAGCCTCCGAAGAAAGCTCAGAAAGCATTTTTAACATCACAAACCCCGGAACTACCCCACTGGTTACCATATCTGCCAGAGAGTCGAGCTGCACTCCAAGCGGACTCTGCACCTTGAAGATTCGAGCGAAAAATCCATCGAAAAAATCGAAGAAAATCCCAAGACAGACAAAATAAAAAGCAAACCAAAAATTATCTTGAGAAACAAAAACAAGAGCGATACAACCACTCAAAAGATTTAATAAAGTAATTAGGTTAGGAATCTGTTTTTTCATCGTTTTTTATGTATGATTGCAAAGGTACTTTTTTTTAGTAATTATTCATCAGTGTTAACTTTTCAGTACTGATTATATTTTTTGTAGATTATATAAAAAAGAATACTTTTACAATTCGAATCAAACACAAAAACTATGGAATTTTTAACCAACCCAGATACGTGGGCAGCCTTTGCTACTCTAACTTTCCTTGAAGTTGTACTCGGTATAGACAACATCATTTTCATATCTATTGTAACTGCGAAACTTCCTGAAGAAAAACGTAAAAGAGCTACCCGAATCGGACTTTTTTTAGCTATGTTTATGAGAATCGCCATGCTTTTCGGGATTACGATACTAATTGCCATGAAAAAACCTTGGTTTAGTATCAATTGGAGTTGGTTCAGTGCAGATTTCAACGGACAAGCCTTGATTTTATTGGTGGGAGGTATTTTCCTAATCTGGAAAAGCACGAAAGAAATTCACGAAAAAGTAACTCATATTGAACACAATACAACACCATCTATAGGAGGTCAAGTAACCAAATCTTTTGCTTCGGTTCTGGTACAAATTCTGATGATTGACCTTATTTTCTCTTTAGATAGTATTCTAACTGCTGTCGGGATGACTAATGGACTAGAAGGAGCGCTATATATTATGATTGCAGCGGTGATTATTTCTGTAGGAGTTATGATGCTGTTTGCTATCCCAATCGGAAATTTTGTTAACCGAAATCCTTCGATTCAAATATTGGCTCTTTCGTTCTTAATCCTTATCGGATTTATGCTAACGACAGAGAGTATGCACCTTTCTGAGGCAGTATTATTCGGACAAGAAATCGGAGCCGTACCAAAAGGATATCTCTACTTTGCAATTCTATTCTCTCTCGGAGTGGAATTCTTGAATATGAAAATGAGGAAAACTTCGAAGTAAAAACAAAACTTTTCCAAAGTTTTGAACTTTGGAAAAGTTGGTGAAGGTGGAAGTGAAAAACAATTATTTGTTATTCATTTCCTCTGATGCTTTCAGTACGATATCTCTAAGGGTTTCTTTATAGAAAATGATTCTGTCTTGAATAGTTTTATCATAACTTCCTAAGATTTGAGCTGCCAGAATTCCAGCATTTTTCGCTCCGTTTAGAGCTACTGTTGCTACTGGAACGCCTCCGGGCATTTGCAGAATAGACAGCACAGAATCCCATCCGTCAATTGAATTGCTGGATTTTACCGGAACTCCAATCACAGTCAGCGGACTCATCGATGCAACCATCCCCGGAAGGTGGGCTGCCCCTCCTGCTCCGGCTATGATAACATTAATACCTCTTTTGTGAGCATTGGTTGAAAAATCAAACAATTTTTCAGGTGTTCTATGAGCTGAAACGATGTCAACCTCCACCTCAATTTGAAAATCCGTTAATATATCAATAGCGTCTTGCATGATTGGCAAATCGCTTTTACTTCCCATTATTACTGCTACTTTCATAGTTTTTTGTTTAAAGTTAATTACTGATAACTCGAATGCTATTCTTTACTTTTTCAGCTATTTCTCTTGCTTTTTGAATATCTTGATTGGTGATAGTTACGTGACCCATCTTGCGGAAAGGTCTGGTTTGTTTTTTCCCGTAGATATGCGGAATCACTCCGTCTAGTTGCAAGATTTGTTCGATGTTTTCGTAAACCACATCTCCTGAAAAGCCCTCTGCTCCTACCAAATTCACCATTACTCCGGCTACTTTGCTGTCTGTGTTACCAAGAGGCAGGTTAAGAATAGCTCTTAAATGTTGTTCGAATTGTGACGTATAACTCGCTTCTATTGAATAATGTCCGGAATTGTGAGGTCTTGGAGCTACTTCGTTAATCAAAATTTCATCATCTTGGGTTTGGAACATCTCTACTGCCAAAAGCCCTACGTGTTGGAATTTCTCAGACACTTTCAACGCCAAATCTCTGGCTTTTTGAGCCACTTTGTCGTCAATTCTAGCCGGGCAAATCACGTATTCCACTTGGTTGGCTTCGGGGTGGAACTCCATTTCTACGACCGGATAGGTTTTGATTTCTCCTTTTGGATTTCGAGCTACAATGACAGCCAACTCGTTTTTGAAATCCACCATTTGCTCAGCGATACATTCGCCTTCAGGCAAACCATTCAAATCCTCTGCTTTTCGGATAACTTTTACTCCGTTTCCGTCATAGCCAAACTCGGTTGACTTCCATACAAATGGAAGAGTGATTGATGATTGATGATTGATGATTTCAGATTTCAGATTTTCTAAACTCTCAAAAAGTTGAAAATCAGAAGTTGGGAGATTGTTATCTTTATAGAATTGCTTTTGTTTTCCTTTGTTCTGAATGATTCTCAGTGTTTTCGCAGACGGGAAAACTTTGACACCTTCTTGCTCTAGTTTTTCTAGGGCATCTACGTTGACCAATTCGATTTCGAAAGTCAAAACATCGACTTGTTTCCCGAAGTTGTATACCGTATCGAAATCCAACAGGCTTCCTTGCTCGAATTTATCACAAGAAATTTTGCACGGAGCATCAGCACTTGGGTCTAAAACATAGGTTTGAATGTCAAATTTTCGGGTGTCATACAACATCATTTTTCCGAGTTGTCCGCCACCTAGAATTCCTAATTTAAAATCAGAAGAGAAATAGTTCATTGTTGTTTGTTGAGTTGTTTATTTGTGTAATTGTTAGTTAAATCAAAATAGAATTTAGTTTATGATATTCCACAAGCCCGTCCATTGGTCTTCTTAACACGTTTCCGAGTTTTATATCGTGTTTGGCTAGTGCTATTTCAAGTTCTTCGTTCAGATAAAAAGCAATAGAACCGATAAAGTGAACCGGAACTTCTTTGTAATCTTCGAATTGTTTGATGTAGTTTTCGATAAAAAGTTCCAATTCGTCAAAGATAATTTTCTGAAATATGGGTTCTTTTTTATTCGTAATCAAAAACTTCGCAAACGAAGCCAAATAAGCATTCGGGTTTGGTTTTTTATAGAAATGCTCTTTAATCACATCAGCATCTAAATCGTATTCTGTTTCAAATTGTTTGGCCAAATCTTGAGGCATTTTGTTGAAATAATATTGTCTGATAAGCTCTTTCCCGAAATGGTTTCCGCTGGCATCATCCATAGCGATATAGCCTAGGGATTGTACTTTTTGAATCAGATCTTTTCCGTCAAAATAACTGCAATTAGAGCCTGTCCCTAAGATGCAAATAATCGCCTTTTCGTTGGTTGGATTCGTAGCATAAGCAGCTGCATACGTGTCTTCTTTAACCGAAACTTCAGCATTCGGAAAGTATTCTTGAAATATTTCCTTAAAGTGATTTTTCATTCGGTCTGTTCCACAACCGGCTCCGTAGAAAAAGAGTTTTTTTACTTTGTCTTTGTTGTATTGGATGTCAAACCTTTGATCAAGTCTGACAATAACGTCTTCTTTGGTCAAAACTTCCGGATTCAAACCTAAAGTTTCGGTGGTGAAAAGGTTATTTCCTTCGTTATCTAAAGCAACAAAATCTGCTTTGGTAGAACCGCTGTCTGCTATAAGTATCATGGTTATCGTTTCAAATTACATAGGAAGCTCCAAATTTAGACTATTTTTTCGGTTTAGGGAATAGTTTTTGCGAACTAAGCCCAAATAATTTATCTTTGAAATTTTAAAACAAAAACCATACGCAATGCTAAAATTACTCACTTCTTTTTCAAGATTTTTTACAGGAATTTTATTCATTATATCCGGACTTATCAAACTCAACGACCCTGTGGGTTTTTCGTTTAAACTAGAAGAATATTTCTCTGAACCGGTTCTTAATCTTCCTTTTTTAGAACCTTTAGCCTTACCTATCGCTGTTTTTGTCGTTATCGTAGAAGTTGTTTTAGGAGTTATGCTGCTCGTAGGTTACAAAAAGAAATTCACTCTTTGGGCACTGCTTTTAATGATTGTATTCTTCACTTTCCTTACGTTTTATTCTGCTTATTTCAACAAAGTAACTGATTGCGGATGTTTTGGAGATGCTCTAAAACTTACCCCTTGGCAAAGTTTCATCAAAGACGTGATTCTGCTTATTTTAATCTTGATTTTGTTTAAAGGACAACGCTATATCACTCCGTTTTTCACTTCTGCTGTCAGAAGCGGACTTGTAGCTATAAGTTTAGTTTTATGTGGATTTTTAGGCTATTGGGTGTTGAATCACCTTCCGGTAGTTGACTTTAGAGCCTACAAAGTAGGAACCAACATTCAACAAGCGATGAGTATTCCTGATGATGCTCCAAAGAGTGAATACGAAATCAAATTCATCTATAAAGTAGATGGCAAAGAGCAAGAATTTGATATGTCTGAATTGGCTAACTTACCTGCCGGAGCAGAATATGTGGACCGTAAAGAAAAACTCATCAAAGAAGGTTACACTCCTAAAATTCAAGGTTTTTCGATTTCAAATCAAGATGGAGAAGATGTAACTACAGATATTCTTCAGGCTGAAAAAGTGTTATGGGTAGTGTGTTATGATATCGTTCATGCTTCTGAAGAAGGCTTACAGGTAGTGAGCGATTTAGAGAAAAAAGCTTCTGAAAAAGGGTATACTGTCATAGGGCTTACGGCCACTTCGCTGGACGTTTGTGATAACATCACTTCGAAACACGGAATAGAATTCCCTTTCTTTTCTTCGGATAAAGTAGCTTTAAAGACGATTGAAAGAGCCAATCCGAGTATTGTAATTTTACACAAAGGCACTATTACTCAGAAAGTACATTGGAAAGATATTGATAAACTCAAACTATAAAAGCTGTTCAAAAATTTATCGCCCCAGAATCAAAAGGATTTTTGCAACTCCTTATTTTTTGATGTATTTTTGCACAATTTTACAACAACACAAATGAAATATCAAACCAGAAAAAAAGCCGTATTGCTTCTTGCAGACGGAACCGTTTTTTACGGTAAATCAATTGGAATTGAGGGTACTACCGTTGGAGAAATTTGCTTCAATACCGGAATGACAGGCTATCAAGAAATCTTCACAGACCCATCTTATTTCGGGCAAATTATGGTAGCAACCACTCCGCATATCGGAAACTACGGAGTACACAAAGAAGAAATCGAATCTGAATCTGTAAAAATTGCAGGATTAGTCTGTAAAAATTTCAGCTTCGATTATTCAAGACCCGATGCCCAAGAAAGCCTTCTTGACTACTTCAAAAAACACAACATCGTTAGTATTTCTGATGTTGACACTAGAGCTCTAGTAAGCTACATTAGAGACAACGGAGCTATGAATGCTATTATTTCTACCGAAACTGATAACCTAGATACTCTTAAACAAAAATTAGCCGAAGCTCCCGACATGAAAGGCTTAGAATTGGCTTCAAAAGTTTCTACCAAAGAACCTTATTATTTCGGAGACGAAAATGCAACCTATAAAATCTCTGCTCTGGATTTAGGAATCAAAAAGAATATTTTGAGAAATCTTGCTAAAAGAGATTGCTATATTAAAGTATTTCCGTTTGATGCAACGTTTGAAGACATGCAAAACTTTAATCCTGATGGATACTTTTTATCAAACGGCCCTGGAGATCCAGAGCCTTTGAAAAATGCTCAAGAAATTACTTTAAAAATTGTTGAAACCGGAAAACCACTTTTCGGAATTTGTTTAGGTCACCAAACCATTGCTTTGGCACACGGAATCTCAACCTATAAAATGTTCAACGGACATAGAGGAATTAATCATCCGGTTAAGAATTTGATTAGCGGAAAAGGTGAAATTACTTCACAAAATCACGGATTTGCTGTTGAAAAAGAAGGGCTTGAAAATCATCCGGATTTTGAAATCACTCATCTTCATATCAATGACGGAACCGTTGCTGGGATGCGAATGAAAAACAAACCTGTATTTTCGGTACAATATCATCCGGAAGCCAGTCCAGGACCACACGATGCTTCGTACTTATTTGACGAATTTATCG
>JBEBUB010000077.1:0-9288 GCA_040393445.1 Flavobacterium beibuense | reverse complement strand
GGTGTGAGAGGCGCACTCCGTCAGTTTATCTGGCGGAGCCGTCTACTCGATTAGCACTTCGCCCTTCTTCTCTGTCGTGTTGTTGTCTGTCCATTTTGGTCTGTCTTGGTGTGTTGGCTTGGTGGCTCTTTTGCTTTTTTTTGCGCGGATTTGTGCGGGTGGAAAAACTGCAAATGTGCCACCAAAAGCGTTGGCAATTCAATTTATATATGTCAAGTCTATTCGTTATGAATTAGTTTTAGTGTGCTTAGCAGTTCTTTTGTCTGCTCAATGTCAAAGTATTTGTTCCTTACAAGTTTAATTTGGTAGCTTTTTGGTAAATAGATTCCCCATTTAGAAAAATCTAAAAGTGCTGGATTATTCTCTAAAAGTGTTGAAATATGAGTGTCAATGTCTGTCAATGGAAAAGATAAATAATTCCATTTTGACATCAGATTTTCTTTTGAAGCTATAATATCAAACGAACTACTTCTGTCGTCAAGTTTATTTTTTATTCCAGCAATATTCAAAAGCATTTGTATTGTTCTGTTAATTTGTGTTCCTGTAAATGTAAATAGTTGCAAATGTTTTTCTGCTGTCAATACAGGTCTCTCAAATTGCAAATGCTTGATTTCGAAAACTGCAAAATCTTTACGCATCATTTCTATTTCATCTAAACTAGGTTGGTCAAGAAAATCATATTCTGTTTTAGAATACAATACCTCAAACATTTTCTCTCTTATCCTCTGATGAACAACCGCACCACCTCCAAAAAACATCGGTTTTTTTCCGTCCTTTGTTGGTATCACTTCTATTTTTTTCGCTTTTTGGTCAACAAACTTTATTTTCCATATTTTCGCAGATAGTAATATGTTTTCGTCTTCTATAACTTGAGGTGAAAAAGGTATTTCTCCAATTTTATTACCAGCATTTACAACTTTAAAATTTTCTTCGGTTTTGAATACGCTGTAAAATTCTCGACTATTAACAACTTTTTCACCTTCAACACCAATAATAACCTCGTTTTGAAGTTTTTCAAGGAAGTCAATTTCAATTAAATGTTGAAGAATTTCTTCAATTTCTGTTTGCTCAATTAAATTGAAAGCTGAATTTTCTTTTAATTGTTTTATAAGTTCTGTTAATAGAATTCCTGAGTGACCTTTAGTTATCGACAATGCTTGATGAACTAAAATATCATAAGGATTTTCATTTTTTTCAGGTGGCTCAATAAAACTTTCTTTGTATAAAAGCCAACAAGCTATAGATTGCAGTAAAGTCCATTGAGTTGTTGCATAAAGAAATAAATTACTACTTTCTCCATCCTTTCTACCACTTCTTCCAACTCTTTGAATCAATGAAGCGATACTGTGTGTTGCATCTATTTGAACAACTTCATCAACCGACCCAATGTCAATACCGAGTTCCAATGTTGATGTGCACGAAATACAAAAGTTATGTCGCTTGTTATTCTTTGCAAAGTATTCAACATATTCTCTTATTTCTCTGTCAACTGACGAGTGATGTGCAAAGTAATTTGAATGTCCTTTTACTCTATCTGATATTTTTTTAAGTTTTACCGCTACTTCTTCTGCTCGTCCTCGGCTGTTTGGGAATATTAAAACTTTATTGTCTTTGGTTTCGATATACAAGTCTTTCAAAAGTTCCAAAGGCAATTCTTCATTTTTATTTTTGAAAAAGCGGAAAACTGAATTGATTTCTTTGGCTGTTCTATCAATCAACACTTTGGTGTTTGTCTCATTACCAGTAAACTTTTTGGCTTCATTGTAATCCCCAATTGTTGCTGAAAGACCTACAATACTGAATGATTGGGAGTTTACCCTTTGAAGTCTGCTTAAAATCGATTTTAATTGAGTTCCTCTGTCTGTTCCAATGAAAGAATGTATTTCATCTATTACAACATACTTTAAGTTTGAAAATAACTGTTTAACATTGAACGGTCTATTTACAAACAT
This sequence comes from Flavobacterium beibuense, assembly GCA_040393445.1. Taxonomy (GTDB): domain Bacteria; phylum Bacteroidota; class Bacteroidia; order Flavobacteriales; family Flavobacteriaceae; genus Flavobacterium; species Flavobacterium beibuense_B. Next base: position 7,336 of record JBEBUB010000077.1, on the reverse strand, counting down.
TGCTTCTAATGATTCGGGGGTGATTAAAACAATTCCATTTGGCTGTTTGATTAATCTATTTTTCAAAGTTTTATTTGCTTCTCCGTGCCATTTGGTAACAGTTACATCAAGGTTTTTACAAAGTTCTTCGACACGATAAAATTGGTCATTTATTAATGCGATTAAGGGCGAAATATATAGAACTTGAACACCTGAATCATTGAAGTTTACTTTTGAAAGTATTGGTAAAAATGCAGCTTCAGTTTTACCCGAAGCAGTCCTAGAAGCCAAAATAAAATTTTCATTAGAGCTTAAAATTCTGGAAATAGCAGCATTTTGAATCGGTCGCAACTGATCCCAACCCTTATCACGAATAAATTTTCGTATTGGCTCTGAAAGTAGGTCAAATGACATTATAGTTCTTCTATGTTATCTAATGAAAATTCATCAGGTCTTTCATCTTCTATCTCAATCTCTCCAAAAAGTTTGTTTTTATCAATGTTCGGATTCTGTCTTATAATGTTCAGCACATTCAAAAAGTCCCTAATAACCTCTCTTGGTGTTAAAAATTCAGATGCTCCAGGCTTATTGAATAATTCCTCCATAAACTGTTGAATTTCATCATCACTAATTTGAATTTCAGTTTTGTAATTATAATCAAAGATTGCTTTCAATTTCTTGAGTAAAACAAATATCTCATTATGGTCAAGAGGTAATAATTTTAGAACAGGCTGTGCAAAGTCTCTGATTTCAGAAGTTTCAAATTTATTTGTTGCAAGTCTTGTTTTTAACGCATCATAACTAAAAAGTCCTCTGCGTTGATTTTCTAAAAATTCTTTCGTTCCTGCGAAATTGAAGAATATATTGGAAACCTTTCCTTGAAAACAATCATTGTAGATGGTTAGAATTTTTTCATAGTTTTTTTCTCTCATTACTGAAGTCGAAATCTTATAAAGATTAATAGCCTCGTCAAGATTTACCATAAAACCACTATACCCCATACTTACAAAGAGTTTGCAGAAGTTTTTAAGCATATCATAATAATTCAGGTCGTTAATGACTTCTCTAACACCTAAATCTTGTCTTGCCTCGGTTTTTGTTCTGTACTCTCCTTTGAGCCACTTTAAAGCATTTCTTCTGAGTTGTTCGTCACCTGTAATATAACCTTCGTAGTATTTCATTACAACTGTTCCAAAGTCAAAACCACCAACGTCCGTTATTTCGTTTATGGTTTTCATTATGTTATTCTGAATGAGTTTCAAATATTGCTCATTTCTGATTTCAGCCAATGAAATGTTGTTTTCCTCTGCTGTCTTGGTAATTACTTGTTCAATCCATTTTTCTAATAAAGTAGGTAAGGCACCGCCTTCGGGTTTTGTTTGAATTGAAACATTATCCATAATTGCAGAATAAAGAGCAACCCCTTTTCCGTCATTTGAATACAAACGATTATCAGGAGTAAAGTCAGCATTAGCAACTACAAACTTCTGTTTCAATGCAACCGTATTGAGTAAGTGAAGCATAAATGATTTTCCTGAACCGAAGTCTCCAATCCAGAACTTTACCATACTATGCCCATTCTTCACATCCTCTAATGCAGATACGACTGCATTGATTTCCTCCGAACGACCAACAGTAATATGTTGGACACCAATCTTTGGAACTACACCACCAATTAAGGAATTAATAATTGAAGTGGCTTCTTTTGGTTTTATATTATCTATCATTTCGCTGAAATTTTTTGAAAATAATCCGGAATTATTGTGTAGTAATCGTCTTCCTCCTCAATTAAGACATCATCTAACACCTCATAGCAAGATTCATTGATACTTTCGATTACTTGATTTTTAAAGACACCTTTTGATTTTGCAAAGTCTTCAATTTCACTTTGAAGAATTGAAAAATTATTTTTCGAAAACAATTCTAAAAAAGAAATGTGTATAGGGTTTAGAGACAATGTACTTAAAAATGCCGAGTGAAGCGATTCTTCATTTTTCTGAATTATTTCTATTTTTATTTCTTCACTATTTATTTCTTGTGATTGAATTGAATTGTTTTCGTCTTCAAAGTCGTCACGCAAATATTCGTTAAGCAGTTCAACAGTTCCTGAGTGCTGCTGTTGAACCTCTTTGATTGTCCTCCTATCTAGTTGTATTTTTTTACGCTTTACTTCGTAAATCTTTGGAACAGCATTAAGTGCTTTGTCTAAATTTTTGTCTTTTATAAGTTGGCTAACAATTTGTTCAAAATCGTGAAGTTGGTCGTTAGTTTTAAATAGGCTTTTCTGAATGGTCTTTGTCAATTGTTTATTATCAAAGGTAGCAGATTTTAAGTCGTGAAATAAGTAATGCACATATAGTGCTAGGGATGCTACCTTATCATATTTGGCAATAAATTTTGATGCTTCAAAAAATATATTCTCAATTGATGGATTCTTTTTATTGAGATTACCTAATTCAATTATAGCTTCAATAAAGGCATTTGAATTGCTTTTGAAATTTGTAGCTAGTTCCTCAAATTTGATTTTCCATCTACCTGTTGTTTGTGAATTAAGTTCAATTTCAGTCGCTTCATCAGGTGGAGTGATTGTAGAAATAAGGCTTGGTATTATCTCTGAAACCTTTGTGATAATTTTTGAATCAAATTCGGATTTAGCTTCCTCATTTGTGTAGTAAGTGTCGGTATTTAGCTTCCGTTTATGTCCATAGGATTCACGAACGGCATTTTCACAATGCTTGAAAATAGTAGAGTAGAATGTGTTTGTCGTTGATTCGATGGAATACTTGTAATTCTGACTTCCGCTTCTGTAGTTGAAGTGTTTTCGTGCAATTACATCTGCAACTAAAGTAAATTCTTTTTCGATAGTTGTTCCTTCTGATTCATATTTAACTTTTAATGCAGTAACTACCGCAATGTACAGTTTTATAATCTCAATACAACAAAATTCGATATTGGAAAAGTTATTGCTTGGATACCAAATTCGACTTAAAAGTTTTTCTTGTTCTTTATCAAGGTTTAATTTGGTTTTATATTTATTTCTCCAGTTAAAAGTATCATAGTCAATTGAGTTAGTGCTGTAAGAGGTATGATAGTTATTTTCATTTTGAAATCTTGTTATACTTTCATAATCTCCTACTAATCTCATTTTTTGAATAAGAAATGAGACTCCATAAGATTTTGTTTTTGGATAATATTGCCCTAAAATTTTCAATTGACTTTCTAATTTCGCTATGTCTTTATGATTTTCATATTCATTTTGTAAATCGAACAGTAGTATGAACGCGTAATTTGTATTCCCTTCTAAATCAAAATACTCTTCATTCAAAAAATTGATTTTGAAAATGTTATAAAACTTCTTTTGTTCACCAGAGGCACTATTTAACTCGGAATATGAATAAACGTAGTGGTGTGCCCAGTAGGGTACACCACTACCGTACTTTTTCAAATTGTTATTTGAGTTTATTCTATAAGATTGGTCGGTAACATCAATTATTGAAACATCTTCTTTTATTTCTGAGACTAGCTGAATACTATCTTCTGATGGTTCGTTTAAAAGCAGTGGATGTTGCATTTCACTAGCATCTGATTTTGTATGGTCTTTAATTGAAGAATCACTATACTCTTCGTTTTGCTCAATTGGATTAATAGAATTTTGAAATATAGGCAAATTATCATTTGAATTTATTCCGAAAGTTTGATCGGTAACATCTATAATTGAATCATCAATCTTGACCTTCGAAAAGGAATTAATACCATTTAAATTTTCATGTACAAGAAGTGATTGTAGTATTTTACCAATCTCTATTTTTGGTAATTCTTTAGTGGTTGTAGAAACAATAAGGCGTTCGCTTTCAATACTTGATATTAGAGGAGCAACAACCGTTTTTTGGGATGAATTAAAATTTTTATTTGAGTTTGATAGAATTGATTTTAACCCTACTATTTTTTCACAAATTATTTGGAATAATTTCTTTCCTTCTGAAGAGTTTGAATATTGTTTGTTTTCATTTTCAGTAAATTCATAAGGAATTTTCAATCCACTAAATGTTTCCACGTGACTTAAAGTGCTTTGACTTAAATTCACAAGTTCTAAATCATTTAAGAGAATGATATTTATTACATTTTTTCCACTCTGGATTCTACCAACTTCAAATTTCTTTTCAATAAATGATTCATCTTCAAAATAAATACTGAATAAATCACCTTTTTTAAGTGGCGAAATATCTTTGTTTGATGAATTTACAACTATGAAATTTGAATTTTTATCAATTTTAAATTCGATTGACAAAGTCGGTAAAAAATCTATCGAAATTTTTTTCCAATCATCAAGTGCTAAATAGAATTTTATTTCACCATTTCCAATTTGTCCAGCTAGTCTCGTGATTTTCCCGACTTCATTTGACAATTCTTGTACTATCGATGCTTCTGTATCGAAAATATTTCTTATTTCAATTTCAGATTCAAAATTGTTTGTATTTAAGACAGGATATTGAATAATTTCTGTTTGTTCCATTTTTTTGTTTTCAATAATTATTTGTGGATTTATGGGGTTTTGATTTACTGAATTTTCGTTTATAAATGATTTAAGAATATTTTGATCTAATTCATCTTTTATTTCTTGCTCTGTTTTTTGACTGACATTGGAATTTGTAACCTTAGTTCTTTGTTGAACTGGTTGTTTCTTTTTTGTTGCAGTATAAATAATGAAAATTATTATTCCTATGATAATTATTGCAGTCATTCGTCTTTAAATCTTAGTTGTCAAAAGCAGGTAAAATTGCTATTGATGCTGTTATGTTGGGGCAAAAGCAAATGTGCTGCATTGTGTCGGCTTTGAGCGTGGGGCAGCAGCTCTTTTGATTTTGCAGAAGCGTTGGCATTTTGTCTTTCATTTATTTTCTGTTCGTTTTTGTCGGTCGTGTCGGTCTTTTAGGGTGAGTGCTAACGTTTGATGGTATGGTGTCGTGCGGGATTACGAAGCGATTACCTATCAGTTTACAGCGACTTTTTTTACGAGCCACAAACCTTTTCATACCACTGAAACCCGCATGCACTATACCATGTGTTGTGCTTTCGTGCTTTTTTCTATTTTTTATAATTTTCCATAAGACCAATTAGGCATTCTTTCATTTCCTTATGAAATTTAATTGCCTTTTCAGTATTAATTAAATTCGGATGAGCTGATTGATTTCTGTAGTCTATGATAATAGTTTTTATTTCATCGAGATATTCAATGTTAAGGATTTCTTTTTCAAATCTGTTAAGCACAAAATTCTTTAGGTCAATTAGTAATGGACTTTTTTCTGCCGTTTTACCAGTTAAATACCTTAAATTTACTTCCATTGAACCGAGTTCAAAAAACCAACCTTCTTCTGATTTCTTTAAACATCTTTGCAGGTGCTTTGCTAGTTTAAATGTATTCTCTCTATTTAGTTTGCCTGATTCCTTTTTTCCTAAATCCCAAGCAAATTCTTTAGCTATTTCTATATTACGGTCAATTAATGACTGAACATAAGCTCTGAAAATCTTTTTTAGCAATTCATTTTCTAGGGCTCTACAATATTGCAGTATAAATGGTGAATAATCTGGATTCTCAAGTTTGGAAATATGGTCAAATATGTATTCAGCTTCTGGAAGGTATTTTTTACTCTTGGATTCAAGTAAGTCGTAAAAGTCAAACCATCTCTTTATTTCTGTAATGTAGAAGTCTAATTGTTTTTGGTCAGAAATAAGTTCATTAAGTTTCGTATCTAAACTTTGATTAAGACGATTAATTCTTTCATCAACCTCTCTTGGTAGTTCTTTAATTGAATTAAAATCAGATACTAATTCTGTTAAGATTGATTTTATGTCATCTACTTTGTTTTCGATTCTTCCCATAGTACTCATAACTTCACTATGGTTTTGTTGCATTATTTCTAATATTTGGCGGTGAGAGTCTTTTGAGTCCTTGTAAACTTTTTTAAGATTTTCATATTTTTCCTTGATTACCAACAATTCATCATACGAAAGTTTTTCGAGTTTTCTTTTTGACGCTAATTCTAAATCTTCAATTGGAAGAATCGGAATTTCAATATTTTTTAAATCACTTATTGAAATGGTTGGCATTACGCTACCACGTGCATGTCTTTCAATTTGCTGATTAAATAATTTAATTCCATTATCTGTGTTTAGATATGTAGCGACATAGACAGCATTTTTACCACGTAGAATAATAAAATGTTGGAAGGCAATTAATCGCTTTTCTGAATCAGTATGAATATAAAATGATTCTCTATTTCGTTGAATTCGTGGAATTAGTATGTCTCCATTTTGGAGAATAGCATTTTTCTCTCTTCTGCTAAATTCTTTCTTGGAAATAAACTTATCATTATCGGTGTATATCAACTTACCATTTGATATATTTCGACTTGTTAGCCATAAAAAATCTCCTTCTTCTCGAATCTCGTCTTTTGAAAAATGCGTTCCTAAAACCACTTCGACTAATTCGTCAATTCGTTTGGTTTCATGATTTTTCAATTCCTTTTCATACTCTCGGTTTTTAGGATTATGAAAGTTGTAATCCCATCTTTCAGCCAAATTGTCTTTTAACACAGAAAAATCACAGATGCCAAGAGTCGAGTTAGAAAATGCTTTGTCTTTTATTTTGTAATACTTTGTTGCTTCAGTTTTATTGCTGGTTACTACTAATATTGATAGTTCTACACCTGTATTTCTTAAAATTCCTTTTGGAAGTGATATTAAGGTTTCAAGTCCATACTTATCTAAAATTGTGTTTCTCAATTCTTCAAAAACTGGTGCAGTCAAAAAATTATTTGCTACAATAAAAAATGCATTCCCCTGCTCTCCTAAAAGTTCAAGAGATTTGGTAATGTAAAGTTGCTCTGATTGGAATCTACGTTCATTTATTTCAATTCTTTGACCTAATGGCGGAAAACAAATAACTGAATCGAAACGAGTTTTTGAATTGTAAGAAAGGGGGTCAAGGTTTTCAAATTGTAATTTAGGATTTAAGTACTTTGCCAATTCAATATTTTGTGCATTAATATCAATCCCTACCTTATTCTTTATCTCAGTACAATTGGAAAGAATTTCCCCAATATTTGAATTAAGGTTTATACAACTTTCAGGATTATTCCTTTGAGCAAGATTCGCTAGAAATTTCGATAAATTATCAGGCAAGAAAAAGAATCCGTTATCTTTTTTGGACAAATATTCAGTCACTTTTTCAAGACTGGAAATTCCTTTTGATTTTAATACTTCTATTATCATATGTATCGGTCTTTTTTCAGCATGAAGCACAACGTGTGGGTTTAAGCAATTGCGTCTATTTCCATTATATCTATTTCTGTTAATT
>JBEBUB010000076.1:0-9521 GCA_040393445.1 Flavobacterium beibuense | reverse complement strand
GTTTTTTGGAAAGAGAATTATAGTGTTAAAGCAAGTTTACTCAATACTGTAACCGCTATGATTTTATTGTTGCTATCTATAAGTTCTATTACATCTAGCGGTTTTAACCCTTTTATCTATTTTAGATTTTAGTAATGAAAGAAAGAAATATACATACAGGAAAAAATATATTGTTTGCAATTGTGATGTTGTTTTTACTCCTTCCGCTAATTCAACAAAAATTGAAGCTATTCAGAGAAGGGGAATTACATAAAGTAGTTCCTCCAGAAGAACCTGTTCTTTCTTTAAAGAACTATTTTAGCGGAGAATATCAAGAAAAAAAGGAAACCTACTTTAATCATTATTTTGGTTTTAGAAAACTTTGTGTTCGGTTCAACAATCAGATTGACTATTCTCTTTTTAATAAAGCAAACGCTTGGAGGGTTATTGTGGGAAAGGATAATTATCTGTATGAAGAAAATTATATAGAGACTTATTTAGGAAAACACTTTATAGGTCATGATAAAATAGCAGAGAAAGTGAAAAAGCTTAGAAGAGTTCAAGATACTTTAAAAAAAATAGATATTGATTTATTTATAGCTATAGCCCCAAGCAAAGCGATATATTACAGTGAATATATTCCTGATAGATATTTTAAAAGCGAGAAAACTACAACCAATCGTGAAGTTTATTTAAAAGAATTTACTGAAAACCAGATTAATTTTATAGAATTTGACAGCTGGTTTCTCAAAATGAAGGACACTGTAAAATACCCTCTTTTCCCTAAAACAGGAGTGCATTGGAGTCGGTATGGGGAATTTTTAGCAATAGATTCAATCATAAATTATATAGAGTACAAACGTCAAGTGAAGTTGCCGAAAATGATGATTGATAAAATTGAAATTTCTAAAGAACCTAAAGGTGTAGACAATGATATAGAAAAAGCTATGAATTTACTTTTTGAAATACCAAACGTTGAAATGGCTTACCCACAATATAGTGTTATATCTGACAGTACTACAACTCCAACTAAAATGTTAGTTGTTGGGGATAGTTTTTATTGGGATATGTTTTTGTTGAGATTCTCAGAAAAGTTGTTTGATAATGGTCAATTTTGGTATTATAATAAAAGGGTTGATCATAATGACCCTACAACACCAAAAACTGTTTCAGAACTTAACGTTCAGAAAGAAGTAGAAAAGAATAATGTTGTGATGATTATGATTACAGATTCAAATTTACCCGGTTTTGCTTTTGGTTTTATAGATAATTTGTATGACATTTATTTTAATAATTAATCAAAGTAATATTTGAGCTGGACATAATTGCCCTAATTACAATTTATCTTCAATAAATAATTTTATTTCTTCCATAAACCGGTTTTCAGAAAAGCGCAAGGCGTTTTCTCTGATTTGGGTAGGCTCAAAACTCATATTTTCGAACTTATCAATAGCCTCATTGAGCGATTCGGGAGTTTGTTTGTCAAAAAAGATTCCTGTTTGGTTTTCGATTACGGTTTCCAGAACTCCACCTTTTCCATAAGCAATAACAGGAGTTCCACAAGCTTGGGCTTCTACAGGTATAATTCCAAAATCTTCTTCTGCTGCAAACACGAAGGCTTTTGCATTTTGAATATATTGTTTGAGTTTTTCATTAGCAATATGTCCTATAAAAGTAACGTTACTATTTGCTCTTGCTTTTATTTTTTTTAATTCAGGACCATCACCTGCAACAATAAGTTTTTTTCCGTTTTTAGCGAAAGTTTCTACAATCAGGTCTATCTTTTTATAAGGGACCATTCGAGAAGCTGTGAAGTAATAGTCTCTTGAAGGGTTTTCAACAATATTAAAATAGTCGACGTTTACTGGAGGATATATAACGGTAGAATCTCTTCGATAAATCTTTTTGATTCTTTTAGAGATGTATTCTGAATTTGAAATAAAGTAATCTACTCTATTTGCACTAATAACATCCCAAAGACGAAGTTTATGAAGAACATATTTGGCATAAAATCCAGAGAAAAAACCAAATTTTGATTCAGATAAATATTGATGATATAAATCCCAAGCATATCTCATAGGAGAATGACAGTAGCAGATATGAACTTGGTTGCTGTTTGTTAGGACTCCTTTGGCGACAGCAGATGAAGAGCTGATGATTAAATCAAAAGATCGTAAATCAAGCTGCTCAATTGCATAAGGATATAGTTGTAAATACTTTCTATGAAATTTTGATATAAAAGGCATCTTCTGAATAAAAGTTGTGTTCACTTTTGTTGTATTCAAAAGATTCAATTTATCGGTGTCTGACATTACATCAAACAAAGCAAAATGTTCACAATCGGGGAAGGTTTTGCTAAGGGCTTTAATTACTTTTTCAGCACCACCATTTGTATAGTACCAATCGTGAATGAGTGCAATTTTCATAAAAATATGGGTGAAATAATTAGAGTTTTCAAATATAAGTACTTTAATTTACTTAAGAGGTATTGTATCAAGTATATTGTTCTGAAGTAATCTGAATTCGATCGAAATTTTATTTTGGAGAAATTATATTTTTTTGATTCATAAAGTTGATAAAAGAAAAAACTATCCCCATAAGCATAACTCCGATTTGTCTATGAATTAAGTTTTCTGTCACTAAAAATAACATTATTAGCAAAATAAGAGAAGTGGCAAAATAATTAGCTCTATTCTCTAAAAAAGTGAACAAAAGCATTAAAACAAAACAAACAGAAGATAGTATTCCTGCTGATAAATAAAATTCTAAATATTGATTATGAGTGTTGAAATTTTTCTGGATGAACCACTGCTTTTGGTCTGTAGTTCCGAAGTTTTCTTTACTCTTATAGCATTCTAACAATTCTCTTTGAGTAGTTCTAAAACCTTTGCCTAATAAAAAAGAATAAGTATCGTGTTTGATATCTCCGGCACAATTCCAAATGTGATAACGAGGTTCGTAGGTTAATTTTTCGTTTATCGAAGATTTTCTCTCTGAAAAGAAAAATCTATTTTTGATATTCTCATTCAATGAAATAATTAAGAAACCGAATAATAATGTTCCGCATAGGATTCCAATAGCAAGTTTTAATCTTTTGAAATAAAACGAAGAGGCTAATAAAATTATGAAAAAACTAATTAGAGCAGTACGGGCGGTAATAAGAGCTACAAAGACAACGAAGCATATACTTATAAAGCACCATAAAATAACTTGTTTTTTATTACGAGTTTGTGTTGCTAGAAACCAACAAATACAAGCACATGCTATATAAATAACCCCTAAGTACGGCCTTTCGCCCATCAATATATCGTTGATATGTGCTCCTGAATTGAAATCAAAATCAGTAGTGGTGAGGTAGTAAGATAAGAAATTTAAAGATGATATTAGTAATAATGTAAAGGAACTGAAAACAAATGCTTTTAAGGGAATAATATGATTTTTTATAGGGATGGATAAAATTATTATTAAGAGGGTTATAAGTATATTGGTTAAGAAACCGGAATCCTCCCATCGACCAGAAATAATAATATTAAAAAACAAGGACAAACAAAATAAGCCAAGTAATAGGGGAGTTTTTGAATGTAATTTTTTAAAATCTTCTTTTTTAACTACAAAACCAAATAGTAAGACTAGTAGTCCCATTACGATATTGGGTATCGCTTTAGAAAAATCCGTAAAAGGTAGACTAGCACAAAATAGGGCAAATAATAGAGTATATGGTTTAAGGAGTTTCTCCATTTATTATCGACGGATTAATTTTTTTATAAAATTAGCAGAGTCTCGGGAAATATATAATAAAAGATAACTTCTTATTAATCCGTAAATAGGATAAAATCCCCAATAAAAATGTTCTTTAATAATAGCTATTCTGGCTTTTACTTGTTCTTTACGGCCTTTCGTAGAAAGGGAATTTGGATTTACTTCATAATCCAATAATACTTCGGGAAGATTTTCTACTTTATATTTCTGTATTACATTAAAGAAGAATCCATAGTCTTCTCCGTTTCTACTATATTTTTCTGGAAAGAATCCAGTTTCTTTTAATATTTCCAGATAAAAAATAGTAGTTGAGTTAATAAAGGTACTATTTAAGAATGTCTTTTTTTGGATTTCTTCATAGGTTATTGGATGCTTCAAGACAAATAGTAAGTTTCCTTTCATATCAACCATATTTCCCCACGCTCCTAACATTTTAACTTCAGGATTTTTAGCCAAATAATCCAACTGCTTTTTATAGCGGTTAGGATGATTAAGGTCTCCACAGTCGAGCCTTCCTGTGAGTTTATAGCCTAGTTCTATAATCTTTTTCAGTCCTACATTGGTAGCTCTGCCCACACCTACGTTTTCTGGTAGTAACTCCAGAAATATGTTACCATTTTTATATACTGATTGTAATCGTTTTATATCTGGTTTTGTAGTACTTCCGTCATCCATAATTAATACATCAACAGGAAAATCTTCTTGAATAGAAAGTAATGATTTTTCTAAACCTTCAGGGTTGTTATAGTGACAGATTAAAGCAATAAAATTGGTATGCATCTTTATTTTTTAGTGTTGTAAAAAACTTTTTTATAATAAATGTAATTCGTGATATTAGCCACAATATATGCCCCCAACATAGCCATGATAAGCCCGTGATCGCCTATAATTGTAATGGCTAAATATCCAATAAGTACCATCATCAATGCGGCATAAAGGTGTGATAAAAACAGCGGATAAGTTACTTCTTTTACTTTTAGTGCAATAGCTATAGGCTTAGTAGAAATAGCAATTAATTGAGTCAGCCACATAATGATGATATAAGACCAGCCGTCGCCATAACTTTCCTGATAATACATAAAATACACTCCCCACATAACAGGTATAGTGAGTAAGTAAATTAATAGCGTCTTTTTAAGGTGAGTCTTATAAATATTCTCAGTAGCTTCAGGAATCGAATCTTCAGAATATATAGCCTTTGCGGTAAATAAAGGAGTTAAATAATTCTCCATAGCCGCTATAAGTATAGTAAAAATACCAAACAAATTCTGGATACTTCGGGTTTTAGCAATTATAAAATCGGATACACCTAAAACGTTTCCGTAAATATAAATTCCTTGTGTATATACCCAGAAAGAAACACTTCCGAGTAAAATCCATTTGGAGTAGTGAAAGTGAGTAGTGAAAATCTCTTTGTTATAAGTAATATCTACAGCTGTTTTTCCTTTGAAATTCACATGAGTAGATTTTGATAATACAAAAAAAGCAAGCGTTAATAGTAGCATTGACACCAAGTATGCTATTACGTAAATGATGAGTATCAACTCAAGTGTAAGTTCTTTTTTATAAAGAAATAGTCCTCCGAAAAAAATAAGATTCACCAGTACAGACGAAATCGGAGCATAAATCAGAGAAATCGATTTGGTCGAAAAAATAAATCGTTTGAGCATATCAGCTACAGACATCCCGACAATCACCAAAAAGAATAGCCAGAAAGGAGAATCGGGTATCTGTTTTTCTAAGAAAAAGAATTCTAATACAGCAAGTAAGAATCCAAAACCCACTAGCAAAACACTGTTTGAAAAAAGATAGTTAAACTGAGTTTTGCTCCACCTTTTTGTGGCAAAGACCAACATTGGTGAAGAGAAGACTGCTGTTAATACGGTATTAGCCAAAGTGATATAACCAAACAATACGACAAATCGGCTGAAAATAGTATCAGATAAAAAGCCGGACAAGAAGAAAACAGCTCCAAAATTCATCACAGACACAAGGGCCTGGTCTGAAAGTATGTAATATTTGTCTGAAAAAAGTTTCTGAAAAAAACGCATAAAACAATTACATAAATACAGCAAGTTGTTTACCCTAAACAAGACTTCAAAGCTAAGTATAATAATTATAATTAGAGAATAATTGGGACAATTAATTTAAATTTCCGTTAATAATCCGTAACTTTGGAAGCTACTAAAATTTGAGAAAGAATCTTAAATGAAAGACATAATAAAAAATCTAATAGGCAGGAATAAAGAGACTTCCGTTTATAAATTCACTTCCGGATTATACAAAAAATATGCTCCTTATATCACTGTTTTTACCAATATGTTTTATGACTTGTATTTTTTCTGCAAGCACTCCAATGTGTTTTCAGTAAATACGATTCAAAAGGCTGAAGCCAAAATTATCTTAGATTATCACTCTATCGAAAAGGGTTTACTTCACAAAAATATTCGTTTGGGTTTTGGTAAAGAAAAAGTGATTCGCCTTCAGAAATACCTTAACGATAGAAAGTTACAGCGGTGTGTTAATTTATCGCAAATCGAAGTGGGATATAAAGTAATGTGTGAATATTACGAACTCCATCAAGAACACAATTTTGATATTTCTGATTATTTCCCAGAGCAGACGTATTTGAATTATAAAAATTGTTTGGGAGAAAGGTATAATAACGATTTCAGAGGTTATTATGACTTTACCGCTACAGATTATTTTAATCCTACGGGAGCTTCGTTTGAACAGTTTTCTTATTCCAGAAAGAGTGTCCGAAACTTTTCGCCTGTTCCTGTAAGTGATGAGTTGATAGAAAAAGCTGTTCGGTTGGCAAGCAATGCTCCTTCTGTATGTAATAGACAGCCTTCAAGAGTTTATTACGTAAAAGACAAAAAGAAAATCGATCAAATTTTAGAACTTCAAGCAGGTTTAGAAGGTTATTCTAAAGATATCAATCAACTTTTGGTCGTATCGGCAGATGTGAATTACTTTTATTTGGTAGGTGAACGCTATCAACATTATATAGATGGAGGATTATTTTTGATGAATTTGTTGTATGCATTGCATTATTATAAAATAGCTGCATGTCCTGCTAACTGGGCCAAAGAGACCTCTGACGAGAAAAAGATTAAGAAGCTGATTCCTATCAAAAAGTCAGAAAAAGTACTTTGTGTCGTAGCCATCGGGAATCCAACCGAAACCTTTAGAACCACCTTGTCGAAACGTAGAGATGTAAGCGAAATTCTAACCAAGATTGATTAATAATGCCTGGAAAAAAAATCGGAATTTTAACCCTGCCTATAAAAAATAATTACGGAGGAATCATTCAATTGGTGGCTCTGTATCACTTTTTGGAATCTAAAGGTTTCCACCCGGTTTGGATTGAAAAAAATCAGTGGTATAGTTCGTTAAAAGGTAATGTTATCAAACTCCTTGAGAAAAATCCGTTATACAAAATCTACGACCCAAAAGATTTCGCAAAGATTGATTCCCTTCACAAGAAAATCCGACCTTTTTTAGAAAAGTATTTGCCCTATAAAACAGCACCTATAAATAATATTGCTCAACTTAAAGAAGCAACTAATGATATAGATGCTTTTGTTGTTGGTAGCGATCAGGTATGGCGATTAGAATACGTAAAAGATAATTATCCTACATATTTTCTGGATTTTGTTGCTCAAGGGAAAACAAAAATTGCTTATGCAGCTTCTTTCGGAAAAGATTATTGGGAAGGAGCAGAGGAGTCTGTGCAACGTATTTCCAAATTGCTGAAAGATTTCGATTTAGTAACTGTTCGTGAAGATAAAGGGGTGGAGGTATGTAAGAATACTTTTGGTTATTCAGATGCACATCATGTGTTAGACCCTACGTTTTTACCTGAAGTATCTTTTTATGAAAAGCTGATTGCTTCTATCAATTTTGATAAAAAAACCGAGCTTTTCAATTATGTGCTTGATCCAACTCCGAATAGTGCCCAATTGGTAGAAAAGATTTCCGTTCAAAAAAATCTAAAAATCAACAAGATATATTTGAATGAGAATAAGGCTATTAAAACACAAAGTGCTCTAGTTGAAAATTGGTTAGCACATTTCTATCATGCTGATTTTGTAGTGACGGATTCTTTTCATGGCATGGTGTTTTCTATTATCTTCAACAAACCATTTTTGGTATTCGGGAATAAGGAAAGAGGCCTCACTAGATTTACTTCTTTGCTAAAGATTTTGGATTTAGAAGAACGACTCATTGATGCTAATGACGCTACCGATATTGAGCCACTACTTAATAAGCCTATTGATTATACTTATGTAAACCAAAAACTCCATGAGTGGAGAGTTCGTTCGGCTGATTTACTTTTAGAAAAACTGTAACCTTTAAACTTTGTCCTATGAAATTACAATCTAAACTACTACTACTGTTTTCGTATTCATTTTTAATGGGTTGTTCGGGACTTAATCGACTAAGTGAAGTAGAACGTAAATCTGTACGTAAATCAATAGCCAGACCCATTGAAGTAACAGATAATTTTATTTGGGGAATAAATGGACATCCAATAACTGCTCAGGATTACACAGTAGGTAGTATTCCTCATCAAATAGAGCTTTTGAAAGAGTACCAACTGGAATATTATAGGGTAGATATTACAACTAATGATGATGGTTCTGTAAATACTTATCCTGCCAAATTTGATGAGTTGCTAAGACTAACAACCGAAAAGGGGATTAAAATCCTTCCGGTTATTAAGATAGACAAGCAATTAGCAGATTATTCGCATACGACAGAACAAGCTTATAGCCTAGGGAGAAAACAAGCTAATGGTTTTATTACTAAATATGGAAATGTTTTCGAATATTATGAATTGGGTAATGAACAAGAAAATAGGATTCTATATAAGAATACCAACGGGATGAGGGTGGAGGATTATGATCCTCAAAAGTTAGAAGTATTAGTATCCTATTTTAAAGGAATGATTGATGGTATAAAAACTATAAGTCCAAATGCAAAAATAATGATAACCGGAGGTTGGCTGCATTGGGGTTATTTTGAGTTCTTAGAAAAAGAAGAAGTAAATTATGATATCATTAGTTGGCATTGGTATTCTAATATGGGAAGTATGTTTGAGTCAAAATGGGAAAAAACCAACATAATTGAAGTATTAACAAGCAAATTCAATAAACCTATTTGGATTACTGAAATCAATAAAAAAGATGGTAGCATAGATGGAACTTTTAAAGAACAAGCTTATTGGGTAGAATACTATATGGAAGAACTCCATAAACAGCCTAATATTAACGCTTTTATTTTGTATGAATTATATGACCAACCTAATCTCTATGACCAAAAATGGGCTGGTCCCGGGGAGGCAAGTTATGGAATAGTAAGTTTTAAAACATCTTCTAAAGAACCTCGCAACATTGCTTATAAACCCGTATCGAACACTTTGAAATACAAAATTGAAGAAATCAAACATGGTTATGAAGACTATGTGTATATGGCTTATAAAGACATTACAGGTGATTATCCTGATACATATACACTGAATTCCTTAACGAAGGAACTTAAACAACACAAATCAAAAGAAATCATTATCGAACAACTTTTGCTAGATAATCAAAACCGTTTTCAAAGAATTGATGGAGCTACAGAAGAAGAAGTAACTTCTAAAGTTGAGAACAGTTATATTGCTTTACTAAAAAGAGCTCCACAAACTAATGAGTTAAATTATTGGAATAAAAGACTAAAACGAAAAAAACAAGACATTGATAAAACCCTTTTACTTTCTGAAGAATATTGGGAAA
>JBEBUB010000075.1:0-9865 GCA_040393445.1 Flavobacterium beibuense | reverse complement strand
ATACATTATTACTTCCTTCTTGTTTCGAAACTCCTGAGGTCTTAGCAACAGCCGTAGCTACATCTCCCACTCCTTTTCTACTAAGCTCTTGAGCCCCGATATTCTGTTTGATTTCGACCGCCTTTTGTTGTTGCATTAATAGTGCAGATTCTTTTTCTCTACTTTGTACGACTTCGATAGTAACTGCTTCCAAAGCGATATTATCTGTTTTTAAACCTTGATTAAGAACTTTGTTTTCTCCTATCTTTACAGAAATGGGTACTTCTATAGGAGTATATCCTATAAAATTAAACACCACCACATAATTTCCCGGATTGATGTCTAAGGAATATCGTCCGTTTAAGTCTGAAGTTGTCCCAATTGTAGTCCCTTTTATAAGAACACTTACAGCAGGCAGACCCTCGTTATTATAATCTATGTCTGAAACTACACCCGACAAAGTCGCTCTCTGAGCCGAAACCCATCCGAAAACGAACATAAAGCACATTATTAACCTTACACGCATTTTATAATATTTTGATTTTTCTGCAAAAAAAGCACTTATATGTGAAGTGGATATTTCTCTGATTTTATCATTACATTTTTTATATGTTAGGAGATGGTTAAGAAGGTTAAATCTGTTTTAATTGATTTGAAAATGTCGTAACTTTATTAATTAACCCCAAACTGAATTATTACTTTAATTTCTTTAGAAATAAGTCAACATATCATAGAAAACAATAGAATGTGACGGAAAGTTCTTTGGGAATTCTTTAGTAGAAGTAGAAAGTGTAAGTTCTAGAAAAATATATGTAAATCCGGAATACCAATATCTAATAAACAATTTTGAAAACTCCATTACGGCATCCTATACACAAATTAATGATGACTCTTATACTCAGCGTATTCTTGGAAAGGGAAACATCAACATCCCGATGGGATCTTTAAAAGTTCAAACAAACCTTTACAAATCGAGCTATCAAGATGAGTTGATAGCTACTAATACTTTTATTAACCATCAAATAGAAGGATCAAATTTTCAGTTGGGTAACATCACCGAAAACCTTCATAGAGGAATTTAGGGAAGAGATGTAAGCGGAAAATTAAAAATAGAGAATCAAACAGCCTTAAGTGTAGGGGTTATTGATAACCAATACAATTTATTAGAGAGAAAATCTTTTTTTGAAGAAGGATATACAGCTTATGCTATTGGTGAAATTGGAAATTATAACTCCAAAAAAAGTTTCAAAACTATCTATGCTTTCCAAGATGATATTTATGAAAAAAATCACATCAATACAGTTGGAGGGGAATATCAACAAACTTTCAATAATCAATGGTCACTCAAAACCCGATTTTTCGGAGCTGTAAGTGACTATTATTTAGTCGACAAACAAAAAATATCATATTCATCAGAAGCAGAGTACAGAGGACAGTGGAAAAATTATAGCCTTTCCGGATTTGTCTTCTTAAACTCAAACTATTTTCCTGGAGAGCGAAGGGGGATTAAACAAATCCATCAATACATTAATAAACGTATTAAAAATAATAATCAATGGTATTTGAGATTTTCCTATGGGAAAATCTCACCAAAATCTGTTACCAACAGTATGACTTCGCTAAGCGAAAGTTTTTCGGGTGAAACAGGTGTCAGCTTAAACATGACCGATAGACTTTCCTTTACATTAAGGTATCAATTTCAACACGAATCTTCAAATTCTTACAATTTCTTCCTAGTAAATAATGACATTCAACAATATGATTTAAACTCAAATACGTTGTCAGAGTCGTTAACTTGGAAAAGTATAAACCTACAACATACAGGAATGCTAACCATAGAAAACGGATTAACTAAATATCCCCTAAGCGACGAATTAAAACCTTTAATAAGGGCCAACGTCATCTATTCTTATAAATGGTTCCAATTTATGGGGATATTTCAATATGGTGGGTTTACATTATCTGAATATTTTCAAAGCTTTCTAAACCAAAAAGACACTTTTAAACGACTTTATTTCAACGCAGGAGTCAATAAACAGTTCTTTAACAAAAGCTTAGAAGTCTATTCAGGGTTAGGGTTCAATAAGGATTATATGTGGAGCGAAACCCCTTCAGGCTTTTTGAAAATAACACAACATATTTCAAACCGATTCTCTGTGTACGTAAACGGAATGTGGTATGAATATTTATCAGATTATTACCCAAGTTCTCAAACTTACAATATAGAATTCGGGCTTACAGCTAACTTACAAGGAGCTAAAGCATCAGACAAGAAAAAAGGAAATGTTACCGTTTTTGTATATTACGACAATAACGGAAACTCTATATATGACGATGGTGACAGTCCTGCTGTGGGTTATTATGTAAGTTTAAACAACACGTCTTTCATTACAGATTTAGAAGGAAAATTTACTTATAAAGGTGTGCCTTACGGAACTTACAAAATGAAATCATCCTCTCTGAAAGGTTGGTTTAACTATGGTATGGATGTCGAAGTAGCTCGATTCAGAGCCTATACAGAAGTTCCTCTACAACAAATGGGTTCTGTTTCGGGTAAGATTCAGTATTTGTTCAATGAAAAAGTAATAGCTGATTTTATTCCGAAAAAAGAAGGAATCAGTTTCAAAATTAGTCAAGGAAATACCTTTGTAAGAAGAGTAGTCACTAATAGCGATGGTGAATTTACTACTTTCCTACCAAAAGGAGATTATATAATAGAATTAGAGGCTAGCTCATTACAAAAAGATGTACGGTTAACAAAACCGTACAATACTTTTCTACGACCCCTAGAAAAATTTACAAAATCCCTACGTTTGAATTAGAAATAAAACAACGTAAAGTAAATGTCAAGAAATTCGGAGAGTAAAGGCTAAATTTAGCCTAAAACATCTCTGATATCTTCTGTTTTCTGGAAAACGCCTTTCGCAAAAGGACAAAGCGGAACGATTTTTAAATCGTTTTGTCTGGCGAATTCCACAGCAGCCATTACCATTTTCTTCCCAACACCTTGACCTCCGAATTCAGAACTCACCTCTGTGTGGTTAATGATAAATTTTTGTGGCCCAGCCCAAGAATAGGTCATTTTTCCGGCTTCTTTTTCGCCTTCTAAGGCTTTAAAAACGCCTTTCGTTTCTCCGTTTGTGTGTTGAATTTCCATAGTGATCGATTTTGGTTGATTATTAGTTGTCTTGTGTCATCACAAATAATGGTAAATCTTCTAAAAAGATATAGCGCTCATTCTCAAAATCCATTTTGCAGTAATAATGATTAAGCCCATTGGTAACCATTAAGTATTCGGCTTTCAAAACCAAATTATAACGGGCAATCTGGTTAAAAGTCTCTTGAGTGATTTTCACATTCGGAGCCTTACATTCCACAAGCAGAAAAATGCTTCCGTCCGGATTATATACCACTACATCATATCGTTTGGTTAAGTCATTAACCTTGATAACCTTCTCTACATTGGTGAGCAAATTCGGATATTTTTTCTCCGAAAGCAGGTATCTGACGGTATGCTGCCTCACCCATTCTTCGGGAGTGAGTAAAATGAATTTTTTACGAACCTCATCAAAGATAGCCAATTTATTTTCACTACTTTTGAAGCGGAACGAATATTTCGGAAAATTTAATTCTTGCATAAGACAAAAGTATTATAATTTAGCCATAAAATATAACTTTTCAGCCTATCCAAAATCTGAAGCTCTCACCAAGGAGAAGAAAATGAACGAAGCAGAAAAAATCATCGCCGACATCAAAAACCGAAAACTCAAACCTATCTATTTTTTGATGGGAGATGAGCCTTACTATATCGATTTAATTGCAGATTGTATTGACAAAACCGTATTGACCGAAGACGAAAAAGGTTTTAATCAGGCGATTTTATACGGTCGAGACACTACTGTTGAAGATGTTGTGGGGAATGCAAAACGCTACCCAATGATGGCGGAATATCAAGTCGTGATTGTAAAAGAAGCACAAGAACTTTCCCGAAATATCGACAAGCTAGAAAGCTATGCTGAAAATCCTCAACCTACAACGATTTTGGTTTTCTGCTACAAATACAAAACACTCGACAAGCGAAAAAAAGTCACTAAAAACATCGAGAAAAACGGAGTACTTTTCGAAAGTAAAAAACTCTACGAAAACCAAGTCGGGAATTGGATAACCCAAGCCTTGATTGCTTCTGGATATAAAATCGAACCAAAAGCCAGTGCTATGCTGGTGGAATTTTTGGGTACAGATTTGAGCAAAATCAGCAACGAACTCGACAAACTCAAAATCATTCTGCCTCAAGGCACACTTATCACTGCTGAACATATCGAGAAAAACATCGGAATCAGTAAAGACTACAACGTGTTTGAATTCCGTAGCGCTTTGGGCGAAAAGAACATATTGAAAGCCAATAGAATTGCTCAATATTTTGCTCAGAATCCAAAAGACAACCCGATAACACTTATCACAAGTCAGGTTTTTGCTTTTTATCTTCAACTTTTGCAATATCACGGATTATCGGATAAAAGTCCGGCTAATGTGGCAAAAGTGCTAAAGGTAAATCCTTATTTTGTGAAAGATTACGAAACAGCTGCAAGAAATTACCCGATGAAAAAAGTAAGTGCCATCGTGGCGGCTCTTCGGGATATTGATTTGAAAAGTAAAGGAGTCGGAGCCAATGCTCTACCTCCGAACGAACTTCTGAAAGAAATGCTGATTGCCATTTTTTAAACTGTAAAACATCATCATTATGGAAATAGTAGGATATTTAGCCATCATTTTAGCCGGTGTGAGCATCGGGCTGATTGGTGCCGGTGGTGGTATCTTGACTGTTCCGATTTTGGTGTATTTGTTTGCCGTAAATCCGGTGTTGGCAACCGCCTATTCACTCTTTTTGGTAGGGTCGACCAGTTTGGTCGGGGTTATCCCGAAATACCTCAGCAAAAACATTTCTTTTAAAACGGCTGTTATTTTCGGAGTTCCATCGATGGTTTCCGTTTTCTTGACTCGAAAATTCATTTTACCTGAAATTCCACAAACTGTATTTCACATCGGTGATATTGCTGTTTCGAAATCCCTTTTCTTGATGATATTGTTTGCTTTATTGATGATTTTTGCTGCAAAATCAATGCTAAAGAAAAAACCGATAACCTCAGATTCACAAATCGATAACAATTCAATTGCTCCAATTTTCGTATCTTTACTCGGATTTATGGAAGGCTGTCTAACAGGGCTTGTTGGAGCCGGAGGAGGTTTTATTATCATCCCGATTCTAACGCTTTTGGCAAAAGTAGAAATCAAAAAAGCCATCGGGACATCGCTCCTGATTGTAGCCGTAAAATCACTGATTGGTTCTTTGGGAGATGTAACTTCAGGCTATCTGGACATTGATTGGAAGTTTTTGGTTTTAATCACCTCGCTTTCCATTTTTGGGATGTTCATCGGGAATGCACTGTCTAAGAAAATTGACGGACAAAAACTCAAATCAGGATTTGGGTGGTTTATCTTGATAATGGGGATTTATATATTGATTAAAGAAGTATCAAGACTGTAGTATCAAGTATTAAGATAGGATATGCACAATTTTGAAAAACTTAAAATCTGGCAAAAAGCTATGGATATTGCTTCTGATATTTATAAAATATCATTGCTATTGCCGGTAGATGAAAAGTTCAATTTAATTCATCAAATCAAAAAATGTGCAGTTTCAATTCCATCAAATATTGCGGAAGGTTCCGGACGAAATTCTAATAAAGAGTTCATTCAATTTTTAGGAATTGCAAACGGATCAACATTTGAATTAATTACACAATTGATGCTTGCTAAAAAATTAAACCTTATAGACGAAGAAATCATACAACCCATCATAAATCAATTAGTTGAAGTTTCAAATATGAATTTTTCATTCCAAAAATCATTAAAAAACGACATAAAAGAAAATAATTAATCCACCGGAAAAGTCTTTATACTTAATACTCCGGTCTTAATACTTAATTCTCAAATCTTAATACTATACAATTATGACAATAGAACAAATTTATACAGGATGTTTGGCTCAAGGGGCTTACTATATCGAGAGCGAAGGCGAAGCGGTAGTGATTGACCCGCTTCGTGAAGTGCAACCTTATTTGGACAGAGCTGCAAAAAGCGGCGCTAAAATCAAATACATTTTAGAAACCCATTTTCACGCAGATTTTGTTTCCGGACATTTGGATTTGGCTAAAAAATCAGGCGGAACCATCGTTTATGGGCCAACGGCCAAACCTAATTTCGAAGCCCATATTGCTGAAGATAACGAAGTGTTGAAAGTAGGTGACATCACGCTTACGGCTATCCACACTCCCGGGCATACTATGGAAAGTACTTGCTATTTACTGAAAGATGAAAACGGAAAAAACAAAGCTATCTTTACAGGTGATACGCTTTTCATTGGCGATGTAGGACGTCCGGATTTAGCTCAAAAAGTAGTAGCCGACTTAACACAGGATAAATTAGCGGGTTATTTGTATGATTCGCTGCGCAACAAAATTATGCCTCTAGAAGACGAAATCATCGTTTATCCGGCTCACGGAGCAGGTTCGGCTTGTGGGAAAAATATGAGCAAAGAGACTTTTGACACACTCGGAAATCAAAAGAAGACTAACTACGCTCTTCAAGAAATGACCAAAGAGCAATTCATCAAAGAAGTAACCGACGGATTGTTGCCACCTCCGGCTTATTTCCCTGAAAACGTAATGCTGAACATCAAAGGTTACGAAAGCTTGGATGTAGTGATGGATAGAGGAATGAGAGCTCTTTCGCCTCAAGAATTCGAAGATGTGGCGAATCAACACGACGCACTTATTCTCGATACTCGAAATGCTCAAAACTTTTGTGAAGGATTCATCCCGAATGCGATTAATATTGGAGTTGATGGCGGATTCGCCCCTTGGGTAGGAACGCTTATTCTGGATATCAAACAACCGATTTTGCTTGTGACGGATGCCGGAAGAGAGCAAGAAGTTATCACTCGTTTGTCAAGAGTTGGTTATGATAATATTCTTGGATATTTAGAAGGTGGTTTCGACTCTTGGAAAAACTCAGGAAAAGAAACCGATACCGTAAGAAGAATTTCGGCTGATGAATTTGAAAAAGAAATTTCACAAAATCAAAACAAAGTAATTGACGTTCGTAAAGAAGGTGAATTCGATGCAGAGCATTTGGAAGTAGCGGATAGCCTTCCGTTGGCTTATATCAACGACTGGATGAACAATATTGATGATTCGGAACATTTCTATATTCACTGTGCTGGTGGTTATCGCAGTATGATTGCAGCAAGTATTCTGAATTCAAGAGGCATTCGTAATTTCACGGAAATTGCTGGTGGCTATGGAGCTATCAAAAATACTTCGCTGGCGAAAACCAATTTTGTTTGTCCGAGTACTTTGAAGTAAAAAAATCAAATTTCAAATATTGAAAGTCTTAAAGTTGGTAACGTCTGTTATGACTTTAAGACTTTCGACTTTATAGACTATTCATACTTCAAATACTTCAACACATCAACTCTTGTAGCCTGATAGGCTTTTGACAAGACAATTATCAAGGTCAAAACCATCAAAACGAAAAACCCAATCACAAACGGAACAAACGAAATATCAATTCGGTAAGCAAAGTTTTCTAACCATTTTTGAAGTAAAACATAAGTCGGAACAACTGATAGAGCAAACCCAATCACACAGAAAATCACATATTGAAGCGTTAAGTTTTTAAGCAACGTTTCAACAGATGCTCCAAGGGTTTTTCGGATAGCAATTTCTTTCATTCGTCTTTCCATAGAATAGGAAGCTAAAGCGAATAATCCGAAGAGTGCAATACAAACCACAACAATATTCAGAACCGTAAAAATTCGGTTTTGAGTGATGTATTCTTGATAGGTTCTTGCAAAAGCCTTGTCCGCAAAATCATACGAAAACGGATATTCGGTAGTTATATTTTGATTCCAGTAATTCTCTAATTCTTTCAGAATATGTTCTGTTTGTTCAGGATTTATTTTGATGTAAACCTTATCCATCCAAGCTCTCGTGCTGAAATGAGGAAAAACCATAGGTTGTACTTTTTCTCGAAATCCCTTTACATTAAAATCATTGACAATTCCGATGATTTCGTAATTCTTTCCCCAAAAATTGATTTTTTCTCCAATCGGATTTTCAAAACCAAATCCTTCCCAAGCCGATTTATTTATTAAAATGGCCGAAATCGTATCGGTTGCTAAATTGTCAGCATAATTTCTTCCTTTAATGATTTTTATATCCATCATTTCAAAAAAATTCGTTTCAGAAACCACAATTTGTGTTTGAACTATTTTTTTGTTGGAACTACTTGTAATTGAGGTGGAAGAACCTACTCCATAGCCTACTTCTAATCCACTTACAGAAACATCAATAATTCCGTTTATTCTTTTCAAATCATTCTTTAGAACTCGATATTTTTCGTAAGGGTTATCGCTTTTTTTCTTTTTGGAATAATCCATCATTATCACTTGTTCTCCTTTAAATCCTAAATCTTTAGTATTCATAAACCGAACTTGTTCCCGAACAATAAACGAACCTATAATAAAAAGTGAAGCAATGGCAAATTGTAAAACCAACATTGAATTCCGCAACCAAATGCCTTTTTTACTCTGTGATAGATTTCCTTTCAGCACTTTCAGGCTTTCAAAATTCGAGACGTAAAAGGCAGGTAAAAGTCCGGCTAAAAACAAGGTTATGATAAAAATCTGTAAAAGTGAAGGTAGAAATTCCATTAAAGATAGAACCATTTCTTTTTTCAGAAAATCATTGTAAAAAGGCAGTCCTAACTCTATTATCGAAAGAGCTAATAGAAAAGCAATCAGTAAATATATGGTCGTTTCAAACAGAAACTGAATGATAATTTGTGTTTTGGAAGCTCCAACGATTTTCCGTATTCCGACTTCTTTGGCTCTTTTGAAGGCATTGGCTGTGGCCAGATTGATGTAATTCACAACCGACAAAATCAGTATCAGAATTGACAAACCGAGCATTATCAACAACATTTGATAATTTCCTCTGCCTTCGGGCAGAAAATCCTCTCCGACAGAATGCAGACGAAGTTCAGACAAAGGCTGTAAAACTGGTTTTATATCTCCGTATTCTTCAATATATTCTTCAAGCGGAATTCCTTCATCTCTTGCAAAGCGAGCAGTGGTATTTTCCTCAACCAAATCATAAAGTGTTTTGGTTATTTTCTTTATATTGCTTCCCTCTTTAATCTTCAAAAACAGATAGTAATTGTAATTGCTCCAATCGTCTTTCCCTTTTTCCAATCGTTTAAAAATATTATTACAAACAACATTCGGAGCATAAGAACTTTTCGGATTGGGCTTATAAACTCCTTTAACCGTAAAGGCTTCTCCGTAATATTTTACAGTTTTGTCTATTGGATTTTCCTCTCCGAAAAGCTGTTTGGCTATATTTTCGGAAATAGCAATACTATTCTTTTCTTTTAGAGCGGTTTTTGGGTTTCCGTAAATAAATTCAAACGGAAAAAACTTAAAAAACGAACTATCCGCTTCAATAGTTTTCGTAGCGATAATTTTCTTTCCTTCAAACTCTATATTTTCCGAAACATACCAACCGTCCAGATAACAGAAATCTTCTATTTCGGGAATTTTCATTTTGGCAACAGGAGCTACCGGAGCGGTATTGTTTGCCCAAATATCCAAATCTCCCATATCATAGGAAACCTGATATATATTGTCTTTATTCGGATTCCAGGCATCGTAGGAGTGTTCATCACTCCAATACAGAACAGACAGAATCACTCCCGAAATTCCGATACCCAAACCCAAAATAGTAAACAAAGAAAAAACCTTGTTTTTCTTAAAATGATAAACGAA
>JBEBUB010000074.1:0-9954 GCA_040393445.1 Flavobacterium beibuense | reverse complement strand
ATGGATTGTCTGTTGTAGTAATGATTTCCGGTTCTGTTCCGTCAGGATATCCTGAACCCAAAGGCTGAACGATAACTTCCCATGTCGTAGCAGAACCCGCCTCTACCCACGAAATTTCAACATCATTCATATTGATTTCTCCAATGGCAACACTCACCGGTCTCGGACAAGTTGGAGGTGTACAGTTTACTACATCTGAAAACAACAATGTGCCTTGAGCTCCTGTTCCTGGAGGTTTAATAAAAATAATTTCTCCGAAAGCATCAACCACAGTAATCCCTACTTCACCTACAAAATTTCCTCCTGTATTCCAGAATAAATCAAAAGGCATTCCTTCACATAAAGCAACCTGAATAGTTGTCGTTGTTCCTGCTCCTAAGGTTAACACCTCGATTTCAATACCGTTTTGAGAAACTGTCATCGTGTTCCCGTTCCAACCATCTCCAAAAGTATCAGTCAGAATAAAAGAATAGTTACATTGTGATATATCTCCACAATTTCCTGTAGTGAATGTAAATGGTCCTGCCCATTCGCTTACACTATCCCCGCAATTGGCTCTTACATAATAGGTATAGGTGGTGGCTGCCGTAAGCCCATCCATTTCAAAAGGAACTGTATTTCCTGAGTGAGTTGGTGTTCCCGTACCGGTAACATTCCCTTCTAGGAATTCAATCTCCCAAGTACCTGAAGTAATTCCTGCCCAAGTAAGTTGAGCCGTAGTTGATTGGGTAACAACGCCTAAATTTGAGGGAGGCAAACAAGCTTCCAATACTTTAACCATATCTAACACCATACGATCCGCATTTGGTGCTCCTGCCGGTTGAGTATCTTTTTTTACAAAAGCAATATAAATATTTTCCCCCACATAATCATCTAAATTAATTGTAGGAGTAACTCCATGCTCAAAACATTGGTCCCAGCCTAAAGGACTTAAACCATTTTCATCTAACACATAAAAGTCTTCGAAATCTTCAATATTGGTTTGCGAAGCTTGTGAAATACGGACGATATATTCCGTTCCGTAATCTATAGCAAACGTCTGTTTTGCTGTAAAATATAACCTTCCATTTGGCGGAACAGTTATTTGTGGTGTTACAAGCCACCCTTCTGCCACATTACCTGCTCCGATATTCGTCCTATCTATATAGGCCGATTGAGTACCTTCGCAGACTAATGTTCCAGTGGTTGTAGTTCCCCAATTCGGGGCTGGGCCACCAACTACAACTGCACCGTTTACTGTTTTAAATGTTGCCCAATCAGCAGGGATACCAGCTTCAAAGTCCTCAATGAACTGTCCGTATCCTCTACTCGTAAGCAACAACATAAACATTGTTGATAAGAGTAAAAATCTTTTCATAAAAGTTTTGGTTTAAAGTTAAGAACCCCAAATATAGGGAGGTTGTTTAAAAAACCAAAACAAAATTTAACTTTTATTATAAATTGAAGTCAAAAATAATTTTAAACAAAATAGATAGAGAATGTCTCTTATTCAAATAAGCAACAAATACTTACCCTTTTTTATATAATTCTCAAAAAAATACGTTTAACATAATTTTTTGTTTATGATTGTTAAAGCGGATAAAATGATTTTAAAACGAAGTTTTTCTTATCAAATCAGGTTTTCTGTGGTTTCTTTCGTGCCGCCGGAAAAAGTACATTATTGAGAATCAACCTATAACCTGGTGAGTTCGGATGAAGATCTAAAACAGTGGGAGCATCACCTACTCTGTGTTGGTAATCTTCAGGATCATGACCTCCATAGAATGTAAACATTCCTTTGCCACGAGTTCCGTGAATGTAGCGTGCTTCGCCTGTAATTTTCATTTCGCCCAAGAGCAAAACATTCGATTTTATCTTGTCTGGAGCAAAGGCTGTTGTTTGTCCATAAAATCCTTTTACAAGCTGGGTGTGATTCTGGCAGAGCATTGTCGGGATAGGATCCCATTTGGCCGAGAAATCCATCAAGGTGAAATAGTCTTTTTCCATCGGAAAAGCTTTTGCTCGGTCTTGAGTGGTGTCAATATCTGAAAACTCATACACTACCGGATTTCGCTCTAATATAAAATCTTTAAAAGCAAAGGTTCTGGAATAATCGATTTGTGACTGATAATCAGGGTCGCTGGCATCTCCGTCAAACATAGGCTCACAAATATCTACAGTTTCAGCAGCTAGAGCAATATCAAAACTATCGGTTGCAGAACACATCGCAAACATAAATCCGCCGCCTAACACATAATCTCTGATTTTCAAAGCCACAGCCAACTTTTGGTCAGAAACTTTACTGTATCCCAACTTTTTAGCTAATTCTTCTGCTTCTTTTTTCTGTTGAATGTACCACGGAGCATGTCTGTAGGCTCCGAAAAACTTACCATATTGGCCCGTAAAATCTTCATGGTGTAAGTGTAACCATTCGTAAAGCAATAAAGCGTCGTTTAGAATTTCTTCATCATAAATTTGGTCAAACGGAATTTCAGCATACGTGAGCACCATAGTTACTGCATCATCCCAAGGGTTTTTCCCTTTTGGAGTATAAACCGCAATTTTTGGAGCTTTTTCGAGAATGACCGTTTCCATATTCTGAGACGGACTACTGATTTCGTTCAGAATCGCATTCGCTTGAGCGTCTGTGAGTAATTCGTAACTCACGCCTCGAATCTGGCATTCTTTACGGATTCGGTCTGCATCCGGAAGTAAAAAAGAGCCTCCTCTGTAATTTAGAAGCCAACTCACATTGAGTTCCTGCTTCAACACCCAATAAGTAATTCCGTAAGCTTTCAGATGATTTTGCTGAGAGGTTTCATCCATCGGGAGCAAAATAAAAGAAGCCTGTCCTTTTATAGAGAACAAACCAACAAATACAAAAAAGAGGATTCTTATACCTTTCATAGCTACAAATTTATCAAAGATAAACAAAATATCCAATCTTAGCTGTGCCTACGGGTTTCTCTAAATAAATGCTTGTTAAAAGAAAAAACACTTTTTATTAACTTTTTTGTACCTTGTGCCTGAAAAAACTATAAAACTATGAGACCAACTATCCTTTTATTATTTTCGATAATGCTTTTTTCTTGTAACTCAAAAAAAGAAACAGCATCAAAGTCAAACAACTGCCCGTCTGACGGAGTTTGCTCTATAGAAGTTTCTAAAAGTAAAGCTTTGAAAATTATAGACAACAGTGACACAGGAATATATTATCAACTTACAGATTCTGATAAAACAAGTGTTATTACTTATAAATTTGACCGCAACAAAGACGAAAGCCTCTATGACGGACATTATCAAGAAGAGATTATTTTTGAAATCAGCAACAAAATGTTGGAGGCTAACTTTAAAGACTTCACTCCTAACAACAAACTTTTTGGGGTACATTGCTACTGCAAAGGAAAAGCAGGCTATTATGCTTTAGACAAACTGTCTGTTTCTTACGAAAAGAGCAGCAATACACTATCATTTAGTCTTAATGAAGTTATCGAAAATCAAGTGATAAAAACGGTAAAAATTAAGCTTTAAAATTACTTTTTCACCATTTTTATATGCGGAATATCATCTTCGAGATATCCTTCTCCAACCTGAACAAAACCTAAGCTTTCATAGAATCCGGTTAAGTATTGTTGAGCCGAAATGGTTATTGTAGTTTCACCGAAATACTCTTCTACAGCAGCAATACTTTTTTGCATTAAAGTATAACCCACTTTCTGATTTCGAAAGGATTTATCTGTCACGACCCTACCTATAGAAGCCGTATCGAAATAATCTCCGGGTTTGAAAATTCGGGAATAACTGACAATTTCATCATTCGAAATGCCCAAAATATGTAGTGCCTTTGGGTCTTTACTATCAAGATCAGGATAAATACAGTTTTGTTCAATAATGAAAACCTGCTCTCTTAATCTTAGAAGTCCGTAGAGTTCTTTAACCGTAAGTTGTTCAAAAGACTTTGTTTTCCAGATGATTTCCATTATTCGAATTTTACTGATTTTATGATGGCTTCCAACTCGTGCATGATATCTCTTTTTGAAGAAGAAGAATAAGAAAACCCTTCGATAACCAAATTTTTACCTGAGGTTTTATCCACTATCGTATAGTTAATGAAAGGTCCGGACATAAAAGCACTTTTAATTTCCCACGTACCTTTGGTTTCAAAAGCAGCTCTATCGGAAAACTTCACTTGGTTAAAGTAGGGTGAATAAGCCTGTTCTGTAACCATAAAAGCAGCTTCATCTTCTCTGGATTTGATGTATTTGGCTCCGATAGAATCTCTGCTCATGGTGATATGTTCAATAACTTCACTTCTTTCTTCAGAATCAAACAACGGAGTCGTATAAATAATCAGGTTGGCATTTCCGTTTTGTATTTCTTTTCTGAGCCACAAAAAGTTTTTGTCTTCCAACACATAACTGTAATCTAAAGAAACCATGAGGTCTATACCGAATTTCTCACGAATTTTTTGGCTATCGAGTCTTGATTGTTCAATCTGGTTTTGAGTTTCGATAACTTCAGATTGTTTGAGTATTTGGATAATACTATCTGATTTTTGCTCAATGATTTTCAGGATTTCAGGTGTGTTTTTGCCCGAAATATAAATTACGTTTTGGTTGAGTGCAAAGTCATCGCTTCTGATTTCGAAAAAGTTTTCGGTGGTTTTCTCAACAATGAGGATATTTCGATTCTTACAGAAAAAATCATCTCCGCTTTTGTCTGTGTGCTGAATCAAATTAAAAACAGGCTCTTCTTGAGGGAGTCCTTCTACAGAAGCAGCGAATTTTTTACGAATAAAATCACCAACTTCACCTTTCCATAAAGCATCCTCTATCAAGACCGTCAAATGATTGATATCTCCTGTCGATTCTTCTAATTCTACCGGATTTTTATTACAGGAAAATAAGCCTAATGCCAGAATCAACAACCAAATACTCTTTTTCATATTCTGTTTTTTAAAAACGGAGTAGCAGTAACAAAAAGCACGCCTTTTTTACATCACTTTGAGCTTTTGCCCTGCACGGATGTTGGTTCCGCTAATTTTATTCCATTTCTTGAGGTTGTTTACTGAAACACCGTATTTTTTAGCAATACTACTCAAAGTATCTCCTCTACGAATCGTATGATATTTCGTAGTCACAACAGCTTCTTCAGTAAAAGGAATAATCTTTTCTTTTTTGCTGTTCTCGATATCGATATAAGCATAAATAGCTTCTTCGTTGGCTACAAAAACACCTGTTTTATCCATCGGAAGTCTCAGAAAATGAGGTTTATCTGAAACACACGGAATGATATCGAGTTTATAAGAAGGGTTCAAAAACTTCAATTCTTCAACCGTAACATCAAGCAATTCAGAAATTTGAGTAAAACTCATTTGTCTTTTCACCATCACCGTATCGGTTTCGATTCGGGCAATTTGTGCTCTTTGTGGTTGAATGTTATGCTCTTTGTGGTATTCAAAAATATACATCGTAGCCAAAAAAGCAGGCAAATAACCTTGTGTTTCTTTCGGAAGATTTTTTCTGATATTCCAATAGTTGGTTTGCCCACCAGAACGTCTGATAGCTTTGTTTACATTCCCCGGACCTGCATTATAAGAAGCTAAAACCAAATCCCAATCGCCATACATTTTATATAAAGCAGAAAGGTATTGACAAGCGGCTTCGGTTGCTTTTACAGGGTCATAACGTTCGTCCACATAAGAGTTCACACTCAAATTATAGGCTTTTCCGGTAGGGAGCATAAATTGCCACAAACCTGAAGCTCCCATTCTGGAAATCGCTCTTGGGTTAAGAGCTGATTCTACAATAGCTAAATATTTTATTTCAAGCGGAATATGATATTGAGCCAGTTTTTCTTCAAATAAAGGGAAATAATACTCCGACAGGGCCATCAGCCTTTCGTAAGTTTTTTTTCTGTTCTTTAAAAATGATTTGATAACATTTTCTAATGCCGGATTGTATTCGATATCAAAAGGAGATTTTTCGTCTAATTTTTTAAGTCGTTCTTTCAAAAGCTCAACCGGTAAATCAAAAGCAACTTCTTCATCCAAGTTGAGACTGTCTAATCTCATGGTTGAATCAGTCGAGATTTCAGATGCAGAAGCCAACTCTTTTAGCCAAAGATTGTCAATTTTAGCCACTTTATCATAGCGAATAAAATTCTTTTTGATAGAATCAAGCAAAGTCAACGGTGGTCGTTCAATAAAATCGACATCCTCAATCATACTTTCTTGAGCTGTCATAACTGAACAAACCCCAAAAAATATAAGAATGCGAAAAAGTCTGTTTTTTATTGTAGTCATTTGTTTTTATTGTTTTGATTTCCAATCAAATGAAAATCGCTTTAGATTTGCAAACCTAAAAAATTAGTCGTTAAATCACCCGAAAATAACGTTAAATCAAAAATAAGAACGCAATATTTAACTCAATATTGCCTGAATTCCAGGTAAAATTCTTCCTTCGAGCATCTCAAGCATCGCTCCACCTCCTGTTGAAACGTAACTCATTTTTGGTTCAAGTCCGAATTGTTTTACTGCAGCTACAGAATCTCCACCACCTACCAATGAAAAAGCTCCGTTTTGAGTAGCTTGTGCAATAAAATTTCCTAATTTGATTGTTCCTGATGCAAATTTTTCCATTTCAAAAACGCCTACAGGTCCGTTCCAAAGAATCGTTTTTGAATCAAGAATTACTTGTTTGAAGTTTTCTAACGTTTTTTCACCTACATCCAAACCTTGCCATCCGTCAGGAATTTCGTTTACGTTGGCTGTTTTAGTATTCGCATCATTCGAAAAAGCATCTGCAATCACCATATCAACTGGTAAATGTACAGATACGTTTTTCTCTTTTGCTTTGGCTAAAATCTCTAATGCTAAGTCGAGTTTATCGTCTTCACAAATGGAGTTTCCGATTTGTCCGCCCAAAGCTTTGATGAACGTAAAAGTCATACCTCCACCAATAATCAGATGGTCGATTTTGTCTAAAATATTTTCGATAACCGTGATTTTTGAAGATACTTTTGAACCTCCTAAAATAGCTGTAACAGGTTTTTCGCTGTTTTTCAATACTCGGTCAAGGCTTTCGATTTCTTTGGCTAAAAGGTGACCGAAATATTTATCATTAGGGAAGAATTGAGCAATAATAGTAGTTGAAGCGTGAGCTCTGTGAGCTGTTCCGAAAGCATCGTTCACATACACATCTCCTAATTGAGCCAGTTTTTTAGAAAACTCCACATCTCCGGCTTCTTCTTCTTTGTAGTAACGTAGGTTTTCTAAAAGTAACACCTCTCCACTTTTCAGGTTTTTAGCTTTTTCTTCAGCTTCGCTACCGATGCAGTCTGTGGCAAAAATTACAGGCCTGCCAAGCACTTCACTCACTTTGCTAACGATATGTTTAAGTGAATATTTTTCTTCTTTAGCTTTTGGTCTGCCTAAGTGTGACATCAAAATCACGCTTCCGCCATCGTTTAAGATTTTGTCGATAGTTGATTTGGCAGCTTCGATACGGTTAGCATCGGTTACGTTAAAGTTTTCGTCTAAAGGAACGTTGAAATCTACTCTGATTAAGGCTTTTTTGCCTGAAAAATTAATGGTATCGATGGTTCTCATTGTGTTATTTTTAAAACTCGGTTACAAATATAGACTTTTTTCTTTTTTAAGAAACTAAAAAAACAACCCTAAGAACTTGGATTAAGGTTGTTTTTTTAATGATTTTGATAATTTTATGTTTGTTTAATTTACCACTAACTTTTTCACCATAGTCTTATCTCGACTTATTATTTGAACCAGATATATTCCTTTGGTAAAGTCTGTAAGATCTAACTGTAAGCTTTCATGAACCGTTTGAGTAGTATAGATTCGTTTTCCGGTAAAATCTAGAATATTAATAGATGTATTCCCTTCTAAATTCTCAAAAATTACACTATCTGAAGCAGGATTCGGATACATCTTTATTTCTGTTTCTGAAAAAGACGGAGTGTTTAAAGCACAAGCTGTGACATCATCTGTAAAAATCACCGCAACATGATTCCATGTAGTTATCTGCCAATCTGAATAAGGTGCTAAATTATTTAGAGCAGCTTCAACATCATCTACTTCTATACAAACGGTTTTCCAAATTTCATTTGGGTCATAATCGGGTTCATCCATCCCCCAAGGAAAAAGTGCAACTCCAATACTCATATCAGGATTATTGTTCCCATTTTTCAAATTAATTTTCTTTATAGAAGAATCAAAAGCATCCAAAATTTTAATATTAGGATTTTGACTTAAATCTATTTCCTCAATCAAATTAAAAGGCCCCACATCTATTCCGTAATTTCCAATATATAACTCTTCTAATAGTGTGTTGGAAGAAACATCCAATGCAGTCAGGTTATTACTACTACAATCTAATATTTTTAACTGTAGGTTTTGACTCACATCCAATTCTGTTATTTCGCTATAAAGGATAACTAGTTTTTCGAGATTCGTAAAATCCTGAATACCTGTTAAGTCTTCAATACCATATCCATCTTCCATAATAAGCTCTGTTACATTCTCAATGTCACTTGTGAGAACTTGTCCGTTTACGACTCCGTCACTGTCTATATTTTGATAAATAAGTTCTTGTTCAAAACCAGCATCTGGTATGAAAGTATATTGAGCTTTAGCAGTATAGCCAATTACCAGAAAAAGTAAAAGTTGTAGTGTGTGTTTCATAGTGATTTTTTTATTTATTGAAGCTGTTTAACAAGTACTATTCGGAAAAAATTCCAAATTCATTTCTTCAAAAATAAAACTTAATTTTTTGTTAAACAATAAATTATAATAAAAAATACTCAAATCTAAAACTAAGGTTTGCTTTATCTAAAAAGTCAAAGCGGGTTCAATAAAAAAAACTACCTTTGCTTTTGCAAAGCATTATGTATGAAACTAAGAGCAGATAATTTAATTAAAACCTATAAAAAGCGAACCGTAGTAAAAGGGATTTCGGTTGAGGTAAGCCAAGGAGAGATTGTTGGTTTACTTGGCCCAAACGGAGCCGGGAAAACTACTTCTTTTTATATGATCGTAGGATTCGTTAAGCCAAACGGAGGTAATATTTATCTAGACGATACGGATATCACAGAATTCCCGATGTATAAAAGAGCACAACACGGAATCGGGTATCTGGCTCAGGAAGCATCAGTTTTCAGAAAACTCTCTATCGAAGATAATATCCTGAGTGTTTTGCAGCTTACGAAACTTTCCAAAAAAGAGCAATTGGCTAAAATGGAAGAGCTTCTAGACGAATTCAGCTTGCAACACATCAGAAAAAACCGAGGCGATTTACTTTCGGGAGGTGAACGAAGACGTACAGAAATTGCTCGAGCTTTGGCTACCGACCCAAAATTTATTCTCTTAGACGAACCTTTTGCAGGAGTTGATCCTGTGGCTGTAGAAGACATTCAAAGAATCGTAGCTCAGCTTAAAAACAAAAATATCGGAATTCTGATAACAGACCACAACGTTCAAGAAACCTTAGCTATTACAGACAAAACCTATTTGATGTTTGAAGGAGCTATTTTAAAAGCTGGAATTCCTGAAGAACTCGTTCAAGACGAAATGGTAAGAAAAGTGTATCTAGGACAAAACTTCGAGCTTCGAAAAAAGAAATTGGAATTCTAAAATCCTTATGAAAAAAATGCCCTGATTGTAGTCAGGGCATTTTTATTTTTAAAGTTTCTCTACAACAAAATTCTTGATTTTGGTATAAAGTTGTAAACGAGTCGGTCCTCCATAAATTCCATGATTCCTGTCCGGATAAATAGCCCAATCAAACTGTTTGTTGGCTCTCACAAGGGCTTCCACCATCAGCATCGTGTTTTGAACGTGGACATTATCGTCTGCAGAACCATGAATCAGCAAATAATCTCCTTTTAATCTATCGGCAAAAAAGAGTGGTGAATTTTCATCATAACCACTTGGGTTTTCTTGTGGAGTTTGCATAAATC
>JBEBUB010000073.1:0-10027 GCA_040393445.1 Flavobacterium beibuense | reverse complement strand
TGCAAAGGTGAAGCAACTCAAAATGAAATCATTTGCCATTTGGCAAAAAGCGTTTTAGCGGATGTTTTTTCTGATTCTGCTCAATGACGATTGGGTGATTCCCAGATAAGAAGCGATATAAGATAACGGAATCCGATTGGCCAGATTAGGGAATTTCTCGATAAAATCAAGATAACGAGTGGTAGCATCTTGCGAAACTAATTCACTCCTGCGTTCCATTTTTTCACGGTGATATTTGGTTGTGATTTTTTGAACAATGGCATCCCAACCCAAAATAGTATCCGTAATTTCACGCCAATCCCGCTTTGAAAAAACTATGATTTTACAATCTGTAGCAGCCGACAAATATTCAGATGGCGTATAGACTTCATCGATGGTATGACCCGATAGAATCAGATGGTTTTCGTCTATAAAATAACGTGTGATTTCTTCGCCTTTGTTGTTGTAATAATACACACGAAGCACTCCTTCAATCAGAAATCCGATTTGATTAACCGTTTTTCCGGCTTCCCAATAAAATTCGTCTTTATGAAGCTCTATAACTGTCGCTTTGCT
The DNA here is from genome assembly GCA_040393445.1 of Flavobacterium beibuense. Classification (GTDB taxonomy): domain Bacteria; phylum Bacteroidota; class Bacteroidia; order Flavobacteriales; family Flavobacteriaceae; genus Flavobacterium; species Flavobacterium beibuense_B. Next base: position 9,472 of record JBEBUB010000073.1, on the reverse strand, counting down.
TTTGATAAGCCCAATTTGTTGTGGGTTCAAATTGCCAAACTGTAGGATGTAGTCTATAAATGTTTCCATAAGACAAAGTTAGGCAATGTTGCTTTACCGCTATTTGTCATTTGGCAAAAAGTGATTTTGAGTTCCTGTTATTCAGCTTTTATACCCCAAATAGCTACCCAAAGCTTTTGCCATGTTGGCGATAGCAAAAATCAAAATAAAATCTGCCCAAGATACTCCTGCTGCTGTTAGCAGAATTACATCCACAAGTACATAAATTAAAGGAAAAAGTAGCGCTAAGCGAGAAAGGTTTGGGTATTGTTTTTTCTTCCAGTAACGAACGACCAAAAAGAAAATCACAAAACCAAAAATAGCTGAAATGTAGGGAGCCGAAGCATTGGCATGAGCTTCATAAACACTTTCGTCTTGACCGGGGTTAATGAGGTATGAATATACGGCAACTTCAATAAAGGACAGCATAACCAGAGTTATCATGGTGAGAACCGCCAGACCAATTAGCTTTGGCACTACAAATTTTTTCATCGTTATTTTTTTAGATTACTTTCATATAGAGAGATCCAATCTTCTGCACTCATTTTGGTCATAAGCTCCCCAATGAGTTCATACGGAATGTGTTCCGGTTTTTTAAAACGAATACAGCTTTTCCCCATATCGAGTTTTTGTTTGCTGTGTTTCGGGTATTCTGAGGTGAACCACTCTAATAACTCAGGGTTGGCATAGATACCCATGTGGTAAAAGTTAATCGAAGCTTTTTGAGAGGCAAGCGAAGCAAAAGGTAAAGGTTCACTGGGTTTGCAGTGATATCCGGCCGGATAAAGCGTGTGCGGAACTACATAGCCTATCATACCATAACTGATGCCCGGCTCAAAGCCTTTGGGCAAGTTTTTCACGATGGTTTCGTGTAGTTTAATAAAGGGTTCTTTGCGGTCTTCAGGCAAATTAGCCAGAATTTCTGCTATTGTCTTTCCGTCAGCTTTCATTTATTTATATAGATTAGATAAGGCAACAAATATAAGTAATTTAGACCATCAATAAATCAGAATAAGACTAGTTTTCAAAATAAATAATGGCATCTAATATAGCATTATCAATAGGTTGGTAGTTTAATTGTAATGCTTTTATTGACTTTTCGTTATTGTAATAATTATCAATGCAAAGAGTTTTCATGTTGGTGCTGCTTATACTTGTTTTGATATTAAGCCAACGAAGTAGATCTCCAAAATATCCTATAAGAATCAGAATAGATTTTGGAATTTTTATCATAACAGGTTTTTGATGAGTGAGGTGATTCAGGCGAGTGAAGAATTCTCTGTAACTCAAATTTTCATTACAGATTAAATATCGTTCGTTGTTTTGCCCCAATTCCATACATTGAATAATAGCTTGAGAGACATCTTTTACTGCTACAAAATTTTTACCTCCGCAAGGATAGAAAATAAGTTCTTTTTTCCAGCCCATTAAAATAATTTTTCCTGAACTAGGCTTGCTATCATAGCCACCAATCATAAATGTAGGATTAATAATATTCAGCTCCATATCCTTGTTGTGAGTAAGTAAATATTGTTCAGCTTCAAACTTACTTAGAGCATACCATGATTTAGTAAATGGAGCTTTCATCGGATTTTTTTCATTGCCTAAACCGTTTTTTGAACCATATCCAATGGTGTTAGCAGAGCTTACGAAAATAAATTTCTTAACTCCGGATAATTGACATTGTTTAAACAAGTGTTTAGTGGCATCTACATTCACTTTCTTATACGTTGTGTATCTTGTTAGGTTCTGGCCGGTTTGAGCAGCAATGTGTATAAAAACATCAATGTCAGACAAATGGGATTCAATGTTGTCATAGAGATTACCTTGTATCAGTATCAGATTCGGATGAGAAATTATGGTAAATGAATGACGTATTAGTGCTTTCACACAATACCCTTTATTGAGTAAATCTTCAGCTAAGTTTGTGCCTAATAATCCTGTTATTCCTGTGATGAATACATTTTTCATGATTGTACTTCTTTTTTTATGGCATTGGTCATCAAAGGTAATTTAATCCAGATTGGGAGCACGTTCAACATTAACCAACTAAAAGGATTTACTATAATCACAGTATCTCTACGTAGTATTTGTCTTACACATCTTCGAGCTACTTTATCCGGATCTAAGAGGGTTAATTTACCTAAAATCCCTTGTTTTTTAATTCTCTCAGTCACTTCTGGGTTGGTTGCCATAGCACCGGGGTTTACAACGCTTACAAACACATTACTGTTTTTTAATTCCTGATATAAACCTCTGGAAAAAGAATGAATAAAAGCTTTTGAGGCCGGATATACCGTTTTGTATCCAATAGGGCAGAGAGCAGCCAGACTCGAGACGTTTAGAATATAAGCCTTTTCTTGTTTTTTTAAATTCGGGAGCAATTGATGCGTAAGTAATGATGTAGCTAATACATTTAGTTGAATTATTTTCTCTATATAAAAAGACGAGGCCTCTTCGAATTTTTTGGTCCCGCCTATGCCCGCATTATTGACAAGAATATTCACTTTGTAATGTTGATTTATCCAACTTGCTATTGCAAGAACATTTTCTTTAATGCTTAAATCTACTTCTTTAAAGACAACCTTTATTTTAAATTGATGTCGTAAACTAAGACTTAGCTCTGCTAAATTTTGTTCAGGCAGACTTATTAAAATTAAATTAAACCCTTTTTTGGCTAACTCTTGAGCCAAAGATTTTCCTAACCCTTGACTAGCTCCGGTTACGACTGCAAACATACTATTCATACTTTTTAGCTACTTATTTTTAAGCAAAAGTAGTTTCACAGAGATGCCCTAGTGTTCTAATTGATAAGATAGAACAACTAGTTGGGGTTTGATTTTAATTGTTTATAATCAATATGTTGGGAGTTCTTTTTTATAAATTAGAACGAAGTTTCCTATATTCGGTAGGCGTATATGAAGTTATTTTTTTGAAAGTAGTATTAAAAGCCGTTTTAGAATTGAATCCCGAATCAAAACCAATAGCCACAATGGTATAATTGTCATAAGCGGGATCTCTCAGTAACTCTTCAGCTTTTTTAACCTTATATTTATTGATGAACTGAAAGAAGTTTTCGTGAAATCCGTTATTGATTGCATATGAGAGTTGATGCGGAGAAACAGACATTTTTTCGGCCAATTTTATAAGGTTTAGCTCGCTATCGAGATATGGCTTTTCTGTTTCCATAAGGTGTAATAGTTTTGCTTTAAGTTTTTCGAGTTCTTTACTATTAAGTAATTTAGTTTTTTGCTCCTCTTGATTCTCTTCTGTCTGTACGATCTCATTTATATTGAGATGAAGTGGGTATATCTCTCTTTGTTTGACTGCAAAATAAGCCATCATATATACAATAACTAAAAACGCCAGATTTATATATAAGTTGAGTGGAGCCGCTTCAAACTTAGCGTTGTATACGCCTACAATAATCAGAGATACCATACTGGTGTAGATGATACTCTTAATCCAATGCAGATCAATAGGCTCTTTGTTTGAAACAAAAGATTCTATATTGTGCTGATGCTTTTTTACCGTCATATAGGCTAATACTGTACACCACAGAGCATTAATGATAATCAGTATATTGGGTAATTTTTTTATTAAAGCATTTTCCGTTAAAAGTCCATAAAATAAGATAATCACATAGGCAATAGGCAACAAAAACAAACCTATATCCTTTTTTCGTAACTTGTAAAAGGGATTCGTATAGAAGCGAATACTTAAATAAAACATCAAAGGTGTCAGAAACTGGATAAAGCCTATGCCGGTAATGAAGTAGATGTTGTTCAATAAAGCTACTGAATGTAAAGCTTCGTCTAGCCAAAAAGTAGACCACAATAACAAAAACAAACCAAAATAGAAATTTCCTTTTTTGTTGGTTTGTAGCGGATTGGTCAAAAAAACGAAGGCAAGAATCAGAATAGCTCCTGCGATCAAAAAAGAAAGAGTGTAGTTTAAGTTCATTTTAGAGTGATGCTTTAAAGTCAGGACAATTTAGTAAATTTCAGCGGAAAGTAATTTAAAAATCCGACCCAAGGGCCGGATTTTAATTAAGAGTGTAATTCGACTACCACAATTTCGTTGCCATAGAGATCGAGGCAGTGCAGGAATTTGTATTCGGGAGTGCTAACGATTTCATTTTTAATAGTGACCTTATTGCTCTTTAGATGATGGTAGAGTTTTTCAATATCTGAGGTATAAATAACCATTAAAGGTTGCTGAGCCGTCTGATTCCCGATTCGTTGTTGTTGCTCAGGAGTGTCCGCTTTTAAGAACCAAATCCCCACACCGGTATCGTTACCGATGTGTAGGAAGCGTTGACCTACGCTAGTGGTAAGGTTAAAGATTTTTTTAAACCCAAAATTTTGCTCGTAAAATGCCGAGGCTTTGTCATAATCATCTACCAAAATAATGATTCTGCCAATTGAATTTCTCATAATGAATGATTTATAAAAGTTAATAATTAATTTCTTTTGAGGTATAGTTCTCGAGCTGTAGTATAAAGAGTATGATATGCCTCTAAATGGGCAGGCTCAACCCAATTATAACCTATGAGTTGCCACTGTTGGGCATAGGTGTGTAGGTTCAGAAGTTTTATATATTCGGGTCCGCAAACTACATAGTCATCCCAGAACTTGAGCAAATAACCACCATTTTTTTTGAAGTAGGCCAAGGCCAAAGAGTAACTCGGGAACCAAGAATGAATTACGGCTACCCCTGATTTTTTATAAAGCATATCCTGCTCAATAATATACTCTTTCATTTCGCTCCAGTTGTTGAAACCATACTCGAGAGCCATCAGATGATAGATGTGTTTGAGTTGAAATGTTGGGCGAACATGCCTTGGGGCGGTTAAATGGGGATATGCCTTAGTGAGCCGAAGGTGCAAACCACTGTTTTGAGATAGTGATTTAAAAAGTGTTTTGGCTTCTTTTCTGTAAGAATTAAGCCGTGACGGAAGAATTTGTTTTTTCATAAAGCCCTATTTTGTCACACTCACACATGACGGATTTATGAAAATTAATAATAATGAATCAATAAAGGTGACGAAGTCTTTTGTGAGTAGAGGCTACCTTTGTTAACCTGAGGGCAAATTTAGAATTTATTTTTGAAACTCCAAATTTTCAAAAATTTATATAAGGCCTTATTGCTTAAGGACAGCTTTTGCGGAAATGAAAGTTATGAGTTATTGCTGTTCTATGCTAATTTTACGGAGAATTTTATAGTCAATATAAAAAGTGCCGAACGGAACAAAACAAGCCACAAGCACCTTCCAGGTAGTATGTTTGAACTTCCAATGTTTCTCGACTCCCACACGCAAGGCATTAAAGATGAATAACAAAAACAAGGCTCCGTGAATGGGCCCAAGAGACTTTGATAAGGCAGGATTATCAAAATAATACTTTAGCGGAACGGCTATAAAAACCAGTATCAATAGCGAAATTCCTTCTAAAAAGGCCAGTAGTCGTAAACGACCGATTGAGGTTGTGAAATAGTTTTTCATCATTAAAATGTTCTGAAATTAGGTCGGTTGGCTAAAGGAGAAAATGGCCACGGAATGGCAATAAAGATGATAAAGAGGGCTAAAGAAAACCAGAGTAACATGGTTTTAAATTTTTGTTTGTCTGATGGTCTTCGTTTGGCTAAGGCAGAACCAATGGTTAGCACTACTATAGATGTGAGCATCAAAACAAGATGAATGAGGCCATAAAATAAGGCTTCCAGGTTTTGAATACTGATTTGGGCCTGCGACCAAAAATATTTCACCATAGGGCTTTGGGTATAGAGCAAAATGCCTAGCATCAGCTGAATGTGAGCCACAGTGGCTGTCCAGTGACGAGTAGCATTATCTGCTCTCGAAAATAGTTTGTTTTGGCTATAACCCACCCAGGCTCTAAAGATAGCATAAACCAGAAAGACTAATACCAACCAACGGGTGAGGGAGTGAAGGACTAATAGTGTTGCATACATTTGATCTCTGAATTTAATTTCGAGGTCAAAGATACATCAAAAACATACTAGTCAGTATGTTTTTAAGTAAAAAAATTATTTCAGACTATTTAAATAGATTTTAAGTTGCTTTAAATAAGCTAGATATACGGTTTTGCTGTGCTCTAATTTGCCGAAATTACGAATGCCCCAATAGCCTGACATGATGAATAAGGTTGCTTGATTTGGGTTTATGTCACCACGAACGTATCCGTTTTGTTTGCCTTGCTCTATAGCAGCTGTCATCACTTCTATCCATTGTTGGGTGAGGTTGTTTAAGGCGGTGTTGAAGGCAGTGTGCCAAGGCGCCATTTCTTGGGTTAGGTTAGAGGCAGGACAACCGTATTCAACTTTCAAAAAGTCATTTTTCATGAGCAGGTTCTCCATTAGCTCATAGATAGCCTCCAGCGGATTCTGGTGGTTTTGTAAAGGGTCTATAAAACTACTCTGGAGGGTGGGTTTCAGGATTTCGCTGATGATGGCCAGCCCCATTTCGTCTTTGGTTTTGAAATGGTAATAAAAAGCTCCTTTTGTGACTTGCGTAGTGGCAATAATGTCATCAATACTAGTGGTTTGATACCCTTTGGTATAGATGAGTTCGAAGGCTTTTTGCAAGATAGCCAGACGGGTTGCCGCTGCTTTTTTCATAAAAAGATACTGTTTAGTATTTTGCAAAGGAACGAAAAAAAATAATATTCGATGTATAACTTCGTTTACATATCATAAGCCATATTAACAGTATCTGATTAAATAAGCCTTATCTTTGTTGCAATGCCAAACAATAACAATCATATCAAAATTTTCAGATATATCATATTGATAGGGTTTGTGCTGTTTTCGTTAAGCCCCTGTACGCTTAAAAAGGTAGTGTATCAATCCATAAATTCAGATTATACCATACCGCTCAATAAATCAAAAACGACAACACAAACCGGCAACTGTAGTTATTCACAACAAGAAAATCTGCAAACTTCGGTTACAAAAAAAGTAAAAATCAACAAACAAATTAGGTTGGTTGATTTTTTAAGTAAAGAATTTCTTGAGTTTGACTCTTCAAAGATTCACAACAATTATTCAAAAACATCTTCAGGCAATAGCCCGCCAAAATATATTTTATACAAACGTTTAAAAATTGATATAGCCGAAACTTAGACTTAAAAAGCTATGATCAATACACGTTTAATTAAAATATAAATTCAATGAAAAAATATATTGACAGTGCAGCCTCCGGGGCTGGACTTTTCACGATTTCTCTACGTTGGGTTATCGGCTGGACCTATTTCTCTGCCTTCTGGAGGCGACTTGTTTTAGACAACAAACTAATTCCTGAAGAAGCGGGTTATATAGGTGAAAAATTTAATCATTTTTTGCCCAACGCTCTGGGTATTAAGCCGATTATTGAATATTTGGTTACTAACCCAGAAGCCCTTCATACCTCAATGGTTCTTTTTACGATTATAGAAGCTATAGTGGGGCTTTTCATCATTCTGGGCTTATTTACACGGCTAATGAGCATTGGCGTATTCTTTTTAGCAATGGGTATTCTTTTGGGTTCAGGTTGGATAGGGACCACCTGTTTAGACGAATGGCAAATTGGTGTGTTGGGTGTGGCAAGTGGTTTTGTGTTATTCTTGACAGGTAGCGGTGCCTATTCGTTAGATAATTATTTGATGAACAAACCCTATCGATTTACCAGCAAAAAGTGGTTTGCTATTTTAGGCTCAGGTGAACTTCCTATCAAAAATTTAGCTCCAAAAATTCTTGTCTTCTCAGTGCTGATATTCGGGCTTACTTTGTTTACGAATCAATATTTCCATGGCGGAGTGTTTGGCCGGCTTCATAACAAATCAGTAAAGCCCAAAATCGAAATCTCAAATATTAAGGCCAGCGACACCCGGCTTAGTTTTCAATTATATAGAGTCGAAGGGGCAGATGTTTATGGTTCGTTTTTGATAGGTATACAGATTTTAGACGAAAACAATCAAATAGTCAAATCAATTACTCAAGAAGAATTGGCTCAATTTCCTATAGAGAATATCACCAATCATTATGTGGCTAAGATCAAACCCGGCAAACACAGTTTGATTTTACCACTTGGTGCCAAAGCTGATCTAACCCTAGATTTGGGCAATAGTACCCTTAAAGAAAATTATAGGTTGAAGCTGATTGACATTAGCGGAATTGAGTGGATGGCCAAAATAAAATAAATTTATTTACTTATTAAAGCCGTTGTATAAGCAACGGCTTTTGTTTGTTATTCAAAACCTGAGTGAAATTACTATAAAATACTGCTTTTGGTGGGTTATTATGTTATTTGTGGCTTTATAAATTTGTGTGGTAAGCAAAAAAACTGTCCCAAATTTTGTAAATAATTGGGACATTTTTTATCTCAACTAGAGTTGAGTTACAGTTTGCAATAGGAGCCTATTTTTGACCCTTATTGCAATTTAGAACTTTTTGTATGCTATAGTAAATTATTTTTTCTGTAACGGAAGCATGTTTTTTGGGTCAACTACAGGAAGGATAACGTGCTTTAGGTTGGTGTTAGAGAGTCTTTCAAAGATGATTCCTCGAGCTGTAGAAAAACTCAATCCGAGTAGAGTAGCAATCAAAACACCCGAAAACACCGGATGATTTTCAGAATTCAATTCATAAAAGTTATTTAGGTTATTGACATGAAAATGAAAATCAATTCTGAAATTAGCCTTGCCACCATTGGGGTTATTTTTTGTAGATAAATCGATAAGTAAACCTATTTTAACCCTTTGGTCTTTGAGGTTATGCATAGTGGTGTGTGCCACATTGATATTAAATTCTCCGGGTTTCTTTTCAGAAACATCTTTTATAGAACTCTCTAAGATATCAATATGGAAAAGGGTAATCTCTTCCGGAATTATTTTTATAGGTTTTGTCATTATACTGCTACTGCATAAGTAGTTTCTTCGTATTCGTTTATAGCTTCTTGGAGTTCCCCTTTGATAGTGCCAAGATATACGTATTGTATTTCTTTAACGGGCTCTATATTGATTAAATCTACTCCTAAAGCGATTTCCATTTTGATGATGCTTTTTAGGGTAAGATTGTGCAAACCCGAAAGCCATTTAGAAACTTCAGACGGTGACTTATCCATAGCTTTAGCTAGATCTTGAGACTTCCAGTTTTTAGCCTCCATTGCCATACGTACCTTTTCTGTAATAGTCAGGTTTTTTTCGACAAAACTTTCTATTTCAGGATTACCGTATTGGTCTAACCAACTTGTTATTGTGTTTTTTGTTGTTTTCATCTTTTTACTAATAATTATCAATCCCATTCAATTCTAAAATCCTCATCAACAATGATATCGGTATAATCTTCATTCCATTTAATTTGTTTTTCAATGAATGCCTGATTCAGCAGTTCCGTCAATTTATTTGCTAATTTAAAATGTGATTTTACATTAGGACAA